>JAEOST010000094.1 GCA_016840245.1 Candidatus Thorarchaeota archaeon | reverse complement strand
GAACCAACGACGGAACCAACCACGACAACAACGACTACATCTACATCAACAACTTCACCACCTCCCGGTGACTCGACAATGCTCCTCATCATTGTTGGTTTTGGTGGGTTGATTCTTGTCATTGTATTAGTTTTAGTGATGAAGAAACGTAGTGGTTAGACTCACCGTCATTTAGAGCGGCTCAAAGCCGCTCTCATTCTCTTTTTTCGAAAGTATTATCACTTTGGAGTATCATGCATATTCTACCTGTGGGCAAGAAAAAACCGCGGCCCTATTGGAGAGTTTGAAAATGAAGAAAACGCACGCTACATCAATTCTTGTGCTATGCACTTTTCTTGTTTCCTTAATGCTCATTCCTTCGACTTTCACCATGAACTCGACAGAAGAGATTATGAATCAAGAAATAACAACACCCGACTTTGAGCCTGCAGCTCTGGTCAATTATCAACCTATGAAGATGAATGTCATTCCTAATCCCAGTTTTGAGGATGCGAATGCATATGGAGTGCCAGACTTATTCAACTATTATGGCACTACTCACAGATACTATGATGCTGCATATACATTGGATCCATTTACAGGAGTCTATTCTGGATACGTTGAGGCATTAGGAACTCCAACACAACAGGCTGATGGATTCGTCCAACAATACCTTTCAGCTGCACCATATGCATGGATGAACAATGTCACATTGAGTTTCTTTTGGAATGTTTTGACGAATCCTGATATCAATACAGGTGGTCGCTCATATCTTAGAATCAATGTTGACAATGGTACCCAAATGAGAATGTTTTATCATTTCTCATATCAAGCTGGATACTCACCACTCAACTCATCAAATAGTCTTTCTTTCCTGATAGGAGAACCCATTGATCAATGGAATCTATTTCAGCGAAATCTCACTTCTGACTTCTTTGCTGGATTCGGCTATGAACCAGATTCAACAATGCGAGTACTCTCAATTATACTCTATACCTCATCTCCTGCTGGAGCTAGTGATCCTGTCACTGCCCTAATTGATGATGTTGATTTGACCAATGGAACGTACTCATTTCTAACTAATGGTGGTTTTGAACAGGGTACCGGTATTGGCTGGAGTGGATCGATATCAAATCCACTCTTTATGTCTCAGTCAACTGATAGCGTTGATGGAATGTACTCGTTGAATATCTCTGCAAAGAACACGGGACTTGGGGTAGCAGAAGGATGGTCATACATCTCTTGGGCGTATCCTACTGGATATTATGCGGATGAATCTGATGAGAGTATGCTTGACTACTATTGGAAGTATGACGCCTCAGGATCAACGGGAGTGCAAAGGGCATTTCAAAGACTAACTTTTCAGGACACGTCAGGATATTATTTCATTTACCTAGTATTTGGTGCATTGAATGATAACATGGGTGTGTTCACAAACACATCTTCCGCAACATACTATAAGATTGACTCATTTGGTGACAATGGTGTATGGCAACACGCGCAGATTGACATCTCAGAGTATACGCTTGATGCTGGGTACACAGATACTGCTCTGATAGAGGTCCAATTCTATCTTTACGAGTTGAGTGACTGGTCTCAACTACTCATAGACAACTTCAACCTCATCACGTACCCGACAGGTGATCCTGGTTTTGAGAAGGAGTGGTTCACTTCATCAAACACACCTTTTGCTGGATGGGCAATGTGGACCGGAGAGACTGGAGTTATAGGTAAAGCAATAGATCCTATGGAGGGAGTCTGGGCACTAAATCTCACAGTTATTGGTTCTGATAGTGCAGGAGTCTATCGAAACACTTGGATTGATGTGCATCCCCATGACCTCACGAATTTCTCATGGCGTCTTGATGAGATAGGAGTAACCTCTTCGCATGTAGATGTGACACTAGATTTTTACGGCGGTAACTCCATTACCTATATTCTTGGAAGTCATGTAGGTTATAGTCCAACCAATTATTCATACGAGCATCATGTGTTTGTTGATGACTACAATATACTTGATACTTGGAACCACATGATTGTCAATGTCACTGCTGACTATGATGAGATCTATGGACCATCTCCTGACCTCATCGTTACACGGATAATACTCGACACCTTTGCAGTTGCTGGAGACCGGGTGTCAGTCCTTTTCGATGAGATACACTTCGCAGACGGTGCTCCGCCAGTTGTTGATTCAGTCGATTTCTTACCTGCATCTCCTATGTACTACGATTCAGTAGATGTGACTATCTATGCTCATGATGATCGTTCAGGAATCAGGACTTTGTATGTTGATTACTTTGATGGAACCAGTTGGTGGGGTCTTCCAGGTACTGACATGGGTGGATATTATACTGTAACAATCCCTGCTTATTCATACGACACAGACATACAATTCCTGGTGTCTGTCACTGACCATGGCGGTCATAGAATCACCGACAACAATGGTGGTCTGTTTTACACCTACACTGTTGATGATGATGTTGACCCGACTTTGACTATTGATAATCCGGTCAATAACACTGACGTGGAAGGCTTACTAGCAATCACAGCAACTGCAGATGACCTTGGTGCTGGAGTGGAATATGTATCATTCAACCCTGATGGAGGTGGATCAATAAATGACTACACAGTCCCCTATTCCCAAAACTGGGATCTTGACGACGAGTCACTTGGTTCACATTTTATTATTGTCACGGTACGTGACCTTGCTGGCAACTCAGTGACTAAAACCCATTACATCACGGTCGTTGATACTGTGAGTCCTGTTCTTGACAATCCAAATGATGTTGAATTCACAGTTGGTGAAACTGGACATATCATAGATTGGGATCCAACCGATATTAGACCCTCATCGTATGAGGTGTTCGTAGAAGGGGTCAGCACCTTTACAGGAGCTTGGAATGCATCATCAGAACATATCGTTGTTGAATTAGATGGTCTCTCTGTTGGAACCTACAACTATACCTGTGTTGTCTTCGACGATTCTGGGAATAGTGATTCCGACACAGTCAATGTCATTGTGAATGAACTAACTACTACAACAACCACAACAACACCTACGACTGCAACATCCCCAACCACGACTATAACAACTGAAACCACGACTACAACAACCGAAACCACAACTACTACAGAAACCACCACTACAACAGAAACTACAACCACTACTGAAACAACAACGGAACCAACAACAGAAACTACTACCACGACACCTCCACCAAGTGGCGATATGACATTGCTCCTAATTGTAGGAGCTCTCGGTGCAGTCTTTGTTGTTATCATCATCATTGTGGTTCTACGGAAGAAATCTTGAACATATTGTCGATTACTGGGAACTATAGGTTAAGGTTCCCAGTAGTTCTTCTTTTTTCATACTCTTGAGTATGGAGGATTGAGTCTCAGAGTAGCTGCCATCGAAGGTATTTCATGGATTCCCTCTATATTTCTCAATCTTCTAAGGAGGGGCTTTGGCTCATCAATGAGTGACAGGATCTTTTGGATTAGAGGTTGACTACTGTAAGCCCAATTTCTTCTCCTGTAATATGATCTATAATATGGTCTTCTAGATCGTCGCAAATTCGTTTCTATCTCAGATACCAACCCATCAATGAATTCGCTCGCGGTGATAACTTCTTCCAGATTCTCCAAGTGTCTAATCATCTTTCTTACATGTGATCGATATCTCAACGACTCTATAATTGCTCTAGTAATCCTAGGAGAGTACTCGTAATCTGGAATATCATCTAGAACCTTGAGGATTGAAGTCGGATTTCCTCCTCGTTTCAAGGCTAAGGCAACCTTGGCTGGATTTGCCTTGATGACAGCATCGCCCTCTGGTCCAAATAGATGCAACCCAATCATTGCAGATGCTTGACGCTTACCTTGTCTTAGAAAGAAGTTTTCACTGAGAATATCCAAGGCTTCGGAGTGATGTGTTCGTCCAAGTGATAGGATGACCTGTTTTGTTATCGGTTGTTTAACGAGCAATTCGACAGCTTTTGGATGTCTAATTCCAGATAATGCTTCTATTGCTGCTGAATGAAGGTATCTCTGATCTAGATATGGTTCAACTTCAGGAAGAAGCTCGGTGTGACCAAGTTTTCCCAGGGCTTTGATGAGACCCTGTTTTTCATGGCGTGAATTACTTGCTCTAAGCCTTTCAAGTATGATTGGGATTGCTCGGGAATCTCCAATTTCTCCCAATCGGATTGCTGCACGTTGACGTGAAGAATGCCCCGCCATCGAGACCTTCAGCAATAGAAATAGTAATTCACGGGTGTCTGGTGAACAGTTGAGAAATGCTCTCTTTGACTTCTTCAACATCTTAGCAACTAGTTTTGCATCACCCCCAAAATCAGAAATCAATTGATCAACTTGACCAACAGTTTCCTTTGAAGCCCCTGCTCTCCACTCCTTCAATTCTCCAGCCATCAATATTGAAAAACCGTAGTAAGTAGAATAGATTTCTCTCATGCTTGGCTTCGACGGTAGACTCTCTACCTCCTTCCTTCTTGCCTCAATGACATCCTGCACCAAGACTGCATGTACTGATGTTGAGAGTACTTGGGTATCTAGGAAAAATGTGCATCCTCGTTCTATTTGCTCCTTGAGTAGATTGACGGATTTTGTTAGCACCCATAATCGTAAGTCTTCCAGTCTATGAAAGTCCTTTTCGTCAAAAGCATCCAGTAGATCATAGTCTAGATTTCCGATGACATCGCTTTGAAACACATTGATCAATGCGTCGCGTAAAACACCTTTTCTAATCGGAATGCTCCAATCTGTCTTGAGTGTCCTATCTTGTTTTAGAATTTTGACAACGTTCAACCAACCGTTCTTTTCAATCAACTCCCCCATGAGTTGCTCGAATAGTTCATAATCTCGAAGCTCAATACTTCGATATAACTGAGTCACTTGGCCATTCACCCTAACTCCTCCGTTAGAGAGTTAGGCTTCGATAGTAATAAGGACCTATATCCTGTTGTCATCTAAGTGACAACTGGCAATGTGACTAGAAATGATGCTCCTTTTTCCTTGGGTGACTCAACAAGTCGAATCGATCCTCCCAGAGTTTCAAGAATCTGCTTTGTTAGATAGAGTCCATACCCTCCACCTTCTTTCCTGGTGGTTGCTCCTCTCTGGAAGAGACGGTCCTTGATCTCAGTTGCTATACCCGGTCCGTTGTCAGTAATCTGAACTTCTATGAACCCGTCCTTACGTCGGATCGAGATCTCCACCTTGACCTTCTTCCCTCCAAATGCAGCAGAGTTGCGAATGATATTGTCAAATACTGCTGGTAGTAACCTTCCCCCAACGACTTCAATATCCTTTGTTGAGTTCCCTGTCTTTATTGTAACAGTCAAACCAGCTGCAGCATCTTTTGCCTCGGATGCTATTCTCTCAATCATAGGAACAATATGGGTTTCCACAGTATCTTGTGGAGTACTGATTGCTTTGAGTAGATTACCCATTCTGATGGCAATAGCATCGGCTGTATCGAGCATTCTGATAGTATCGCTTTGGTCCTCACTACACATCATTCTCAATGCTTCAATGTGTCCCTGTACAATCATGAGGTCATTCGAGAGGTCGTGTCTCAATATTGAAGAATAGAT
>JAEOST010000093.1 GCA_016840245.1 Candidatus Thorarchaeota archaeon | reverse complement strand
GAGTTGCAATAATCAGGAAGGGAGCAGGAAGCTTCCTAGTTACTCCTTCTGTTGAAACCTGACGCTCTTGCATCACTTCAAGCAGGGCGCTCTGTGATTTCGGAGGGCATCGGTTAATTTCGTCTGCCAATACCAGATTTGAGAAGACAGGTCCTTTACGGAACCAAAATTCTCCAGTTTTCTGGTTGAACACGTTGCTTCCCAAGAGGTCTGCAGGTAGTGTATCCACAGTGAGTTGTATCCGTTTGAACGCGCATCCTAAAACTGATGCGAATGTACTAGCCATGTACGTTTTCGCAAGTCCGGGCACGCCTTCAAGTACCACATGGCCATTCGAGAGAAATGCAACAAGTGTATCTCGCATAACATCAAGTTTTCCTACGATGATGCGACCACATTCTCGCAATATCTCAGATGTGAGGTCATGGACCTCAGATATGGTCATTGGTGGACCAAGACTCTCTTCATTGGGGCCAGTTGCATCTGTTGTCATATTTTTTGTTCCACCTCATTTTGCTTCAATTAGCTTGTCTTGTATGTTTTTCATCCAGAAGAAGAGCTTCATCATTTCGCTCTCCCTAATCCTAATGTGTGGTTTCGAGGAGATTTCTTCGATTCGTCCGATGGTCTTGAAGAAATTCACCTCTTTGATTTTCGGATCTTTATACTGAATAAGATCCCATACTTTCTTCTTATCATACTCGGTCCATTGATACTTCTTCTGCATAGACCGCCGCAATTTTCGATATAACATCTTGACTACTCTTGCATAATTTCCTTCTGTTCTATAGTACGTCATTCGTTCGCTGAAGTAAGTTTGACCTCTCCGCATGAACACTTCTGAAACACTCTTCATCTCAGGCTTTTTCATGTCTGGAAGATATTTCTTGATTCCAATAGCAGTCATAAGAGGGTAGACTGGAGCAAGGATGAAATTTGTACTCGCCCATAGCATTCGGCCCATGACATTACCGAACCAAAACGCACCTGAGGTGAGGGGTATCTCCAGTAATTGTTCGCAGAAAATAACCGGGATCTCAGTATTTCCACCCGTTATCCAGTTTATCAGGTTCTGTGCCAAGCGTTGATTTCCTGGAAATTGATCCCACATCTCGTTGATGAAAATGCTGGGGTCTGAAATTGCTACTAATCTACCTCCAGCTCCAAGGCCAGCCCCTCCAATGTCTAGTGCACCTATCACTGGAAGTCTTCCCGCATATTCATAGGGGTCTGGTGTGGGGGTTGTAGTCTGTGTATCATTTTCACTCCAAGCACGTGATGATGTCCATGCAATACCTGTCGCACCCAATGCACAGGTTGGTGTTAGAGCGGATGCATTGTTAAGATGTAGTTCGCCTACGCCTGCGGTTATAGGATGACTTGGATTGAAATCACGAATTATTGGTAATCTGGGACTCACATAGTAAGAGTCTAGGTCCATTACTACTCCCTTTGTAAATGAAAGGAAACCAGTCACACCAAGATTTGCAAGGAAATCTCCGTATCCAGTCTGATTGAGTAGAAAATTATTCAGCCATATGAACGAGCTATTTGATGTACCGAAATCATCCGCTATTATTACACTTCCACCCGCCATGAGATGTTGAAATAATGTGAGAGTAGCATCAATTGAAAAATCTCTGACTGGACCCATGATTACAAGTACTCCACTTCCATTGAAACGTGTGATTACACTCATTGTGGATTCAATAGTCTGTACTTGGTAATCATTCCGTTCCATCCATATGCGGTAGTTGCTGCAACCGTTCCAATTGTCATTGTAAACTGAGAAGTCTGTATTGTCATATAGACCGGGTGGAATTCCTACTAAAGTGGTTCCAGCTAGAAAACCAATTGGAATCCAAGCAAGGATAAAGAGGCCAATCTGTAAGACTTCTTTCCATCCCATCTACATTCTCTCCATATTTTAAATGATTAAGCAGTTCTAATTGGTGTTGCACCCTCAATTCTTGGATAGATATCAGTAAATACCTTGATCGCAAGTTCATAGCGTTCGCGGGGAATCTCGTGACTTGAGAATCGTGCTTCCTCATAGGCTTGAACGAATTCTTCTACAGATTCCGAGTCTAAAGGTATGACCTTCAAAACCCTCTCGATATATTCTCGTGCAGTTTCAGAGGACATCCTCTCAGATCCTATTTTCATTCCACACATCTGTTCAAATGTGCGAAAAGCGAGTGTAATTGCCGCGTCAAATTTACCTGCATCTGCGAGTTTCTTGATATTCCTCAGTTTTCCTGGAATGTCGACAGATGTGACTGTTCTTCTTCCAGTAGACTGAAACATACCTTTTACGAAATACAGGTATAGTAGAACCACGATAACGGCTCCTGTGAGAGCGACAATTGGCATGATTAACTGGAGTTCTAATTGCATTTTCATCACCTGACATATGAATCATGAATTTCCGATGCTCGTTCGGTAAAACCTAGACGTGGAAAGATAAATCCACGTCCTTTGTATCTGTATCTTGCTACAATGAGCATTGCAACCACAGCTTCGACTGCAACAATGACAGCCCATGTTATTAACAAAGCTGCGTCAACAGCCGGCGAAAATCCGGAGTAAATTGCAAACTGATGGTCTTGTGTTTCCAATGTACCATCGTGCATAACAAACTGGAGATGATAGGTATAGGTTGCTTCGTAATCAATAATTGATGGTAGTGGATAACTGAATGTACCGTCTGTTTCAGTTGTGAGGTCAACTCGTGTTGAATCATTGAGGAATAGGACCATATCTCGTCCTCGAATGGGTATTCCTAATGCATCCGTCATTGTGCCTGCTAGAGTGATACTACTACCTACAGCAACATCGCCAGGCAAAAGATTTCTCCACTCTACATTAATGAAGACATGAATGCTGTCATCTGATTCACCAAAACTGCCAACAACAAACTGAGAACCAGGGAATTCAACAACTGCAATGAAGAGACCATTTC
>JAEOST010000092.1 GCA_016840245.1 Candidatus Thorarchaeota archaeon | reverse complement strand
TGGATTAGGGAGGCCCATTGCTTGAGCGATAATAAGAAGGTCTACGATGAAATATTCGACTTATTGGAAAAACATGACAATTGGATGAGTAATACAATCAATCTCATTGCCTCTGAGAACGTCAGTTCACCTGCTGTACGGTCTGCAATAGTCAGCGACTTTAGAGACCGATATGCAGAGGGTTGGCCCGGCGAGAGAGTATATGCCGGTTGCAAGTACATCGATGAGGTCGAATTGATTTGTATGAAGCTTGCAATGAAGTTGTACGATGCAGAGTTTGCCGATGTCAGACCCATATCAGGTGTTGTTGCAAACCTTATGATGTACGCAGCAGCTATGAAACCAGGGGAGAGAATGATGGCACTCTCGATTGCACATGGAGGTCACATCTCTCACGCAAGGGCAAATCTTGGTGGTACGGCTGGTGCAATCCGTGGTCACAAGGTCCAGAATTGGGTCTTCAACGATGAGGAGTTCAATTTCGATATAGATGCTAGCAAAGCGAAGATAAAGAAACTCCAAGATAAGGGAGACGAGATTAAATTCCTGCTTTTTGGTGGTAGTGTATTCCCATTCCCACATCCAGTGAAAGAATTCAGAGAAATTGCTGATGAATACGGCATGACCATTGGTTACGACTCTGCTCATGTTTCCGGACTAATTGCCTCAGGTCGTTTCCAAGATCCACTTAGAGAGGGCGCCGATATGGTGACTCTGTCAACCCATAAGACGCTTTTTGGTCCACAGCATGGATGCCTTTTGAGTCATGAGAAATTTGCAGATGCCATCAAGCGAGCTGCATTCCCAGGAATGATGAGCAACCATCACTTGCATAATGTGGCTGGCCTGGCAGTTGCTTTTGCAGAACTCATGGAGTTCGGAAAGGACTATACTGGTCAAATCCTCAAGAATGCTAAGGCACTTGCTCAAGCACTCCATGAGCGCGGATTCCACGTCATAGCAGAGCAAAAGGGATTCACTGAGTCACATACTATTCTTGTAGACATCACAGAAACCCCACTGAAGGATGGGAGTAACGTCGAGGAGACACTGGAGGATGCTAATATCATCATTAACCGTAACCTCTTGCCTTGGGACAAGAAGAGAGGTAGGGACTACAAGACTCCTGGTGGTATTCGATTAGGCACAAGTGAAACCACTCGATTAGGAATGAAGGAGTCCGAGATGGATGCTATTGCCGAATTCATTACTCGTATTGTTATGAAAGAGGAAGATGTCAAGAAAGTTGCAGCTGATGTCGCAGAGTTCAAGAAAGAATACCAAAAAGTCCACTATGCCTTTGATACTGAAACTGAAGCATACGCTCATCTTAGATTCATGTAGATGCTCTTGAGTCAGGTGATCTATCCTTGGACACCAAAGAAGCCCAAGAGTTGATGCGTCGAATCTACTATGACCGCGATAAGGCGAGAGGCATAGAACGCACACTACTGCGAACGTTCCAAGAACTGGGAGAGCTCAGTGATGCTATCCTAAAAGGAGCAGGCAATGATGAGGTCGTGGGCGAGGTGGCTGATGTATTTGCTTGGCTATGCTCCCTCGCCAACCTCATTGATGTTGACATATCTGACGCACTCAACAAGAAGTATGGAAAGGGATGCTCCAGATGTGGGAAGATACCATGTGAATGTATTGAGAATCCATAGTAATTGTACATTTGAGCACGTGTCAAAAGGATTAAAAGTTCACAGCTGAGCAGATGATTCAGTCCCCGGAGATGTATTAACATGAGTCCAAAGACTGCAAAGAAACGTCGTAAGAAGAAAGGTGAAGGACCAATGCCATCAGGTGGTGCAGGTCTTATACGCTTCTTCGAAGATGAAACTCCGGGAATAAAGGTCGGACCCACACTGGTAGTTATCTTTGCTTCCATGCTTGTGATTGCTACTGTTATAGCACATCTAGCGGCACAGATTGGCTTAGCGTCATAGTTAGCCGCTCGAAACAGCAGACCATGCCCCAAGTGTTATAAATGACTCAGAAAGGGGTCCGTCAGCCATAGATTGGTGATTCTGTATGAAGATGAAGGCTGAAATGCGAAAATATTGCCCCAGGTGCAAAGCACATACAGCACACAAAGTTAGTCTATACAAGAAAGGAAAGGATAGATCAAGGGCAGAAGGCACTCGACGAGTGGAGCGAAAGAAGAAAGGTTACGGTTCGTTCCCAAAGCCCATTCAGAAGCGTTTCGCTAAGACCACAAAGAAGCAGCTTCCCAAGCTGAAATGTGTTGATTGTGGTTATACTATCCAGTCTAAGGCAATGCGACTCAAGAAATTGGATATTGAGAGAGCATAGGGTGATTAGAAAATGACCAAGGGAGAGATAGTTCAACTACCAAAATCGAAATTCATTCGAGTCAAGTGTCTTGATTGTGAGAATGAGCAGGTCATTTTCAGTCATGCAAGTACTGAAGTGAAATGCTTAAAGTGTGAGAAGGTCTTGGCCATACCAACCGGTGGAAAGGCGAAGCTCGACTCAAACGCCAGAGAGCTTGATGTTCTTCCATAAATTGCCGTCATGGCTTCAATGCTGTGACTGGAGGTATGCAGACAATGGTCCTAAAGCGTGCTGACTGGCCACAGCCAGATGAGTTTGTTGTTGCGGTAGCCACAAAGGTTGCCCCTTATGGTGCATATGTTACTCTTCCCGAATATGGTAAAAAGGAAGGTTTCATTCATATCTCAGAGGTAAGTAGCACTTGGGTTCGAAACATAAGGAATCATATTAGTGAGAATCAGAGGGTCGTCGTCAAGGTCTTGCAGGTGGACACTCAAAAGCAACACATTGATTGCTCCCTGAGAAGGGTTTCAACAGAAGCGAAGAGAGCAAAGAACAATGAGTGGAAACGTGCACAAAAAGCTGAGAAATTGCTAGAATTGATTGCCAAAGAGAATGAAATGACAATAGAAGAAGTCTATCAGCAGATTGGTTGGCCAATGGAAGATGTCTTTGGCGAAATCTACAAAGGACTGGAGAAAGCGTCAGATATCGGGGAAGAGGCATTTGAAGAAGTAGAGGCTACCAAGAAGCTAAAGAAGCAGGTGGCAGACCTTGCTAAAGCCCGAATCGAGATACCATCAGTTGAGATTGATGGTGAAATGACAATTCAAGTACCAGGTCCCGAGGGAGTTGAGGCTATCAAGAAAGCGCTCTCTGGAGGACTTGAGCATAGTAAGGATCATGACAAATCCACTACTGAGATCTATACGCTTGGCTCTCCACGGTACAAGCTGCGAATTATAAGCCCTGACTATAAAGAGGCTGAGGATATACTATCAGGCATATTGGAAATTGTAACAAAGACAATTGAGAGCAGTGGTGGTACAATAGTCTTTGCTCGTAAGTAGGGGTGTAAAGTGTCCCAGATATTCAAGTGTAACCAATGCAATGAATACACTCTAGAAGAGGAACAGTGTCCAAAATGTGGTGGAACTGTGGTTAGTCCTCGACCTCCAAAATATTCTCCTGAAGACAAGTATGGCATGTATCGTAGAAAAGCCAAAAAAAAGGCCAGAGAGGCATCTTCTGGATAGTGTCCATTTGTCTTTATGAAAAGAATTGTCAGGCGATTGATCCCATGAGATCAACCGCCAATTAGACCAATACTTAGAACAGGGGTGCTGGAACCCAGAATGTTACCCATTGTGTTGTGAAGGATGGTTCTCCAGAATCGACGTTGTTCCAGAACATGAATCGAATCTGATAGTTCATTCCTAGATTCAGAGCAATATCGTGGGGATCATCCGATCCATATGCAAACATGAACTCGATAGTGTTCTCTCCAGTAGCATACTCTGATGAATTTGCACCGGTTGTATCAGGAGTCCATGACCCATCGTACCTGAGATATCCATCGTAGTACTCTTCTCCCTCATAGTTGACTATGCGGAAGTCTGCGCTATCTGTGGATCCCAAAGGTGCCAACTGGATACCGAATGCATCATCACCAAACACATAGTTGTCCATGTCTATACCGAAATAGATGTGGGATGTGTTTGACTGAGTATAGACTGTCCCTTCATATCCACCACCGAAGATGATGTTGTATGACTGGAATGCGGTTTCCTCTTCTGAGATATCTCCATCTAGCTGGGTATCATCTAACAAGCCACCCTCCATTTTCCAGTCAGCATCAGTCCTGTTGAGTGACTGTTCGTACATATCGTAGTTGATCTCATAGATCTTTACGGTACCATATTCGGAGCTGGTATAGACCAAATCGAACGCATCATGGAGTGTGAGTGGGATGTTAGCAATCCATGGGTCAGTATCGCCACCTTCCAAGTAATACTGATCAAGACTAATCCTGGCGTCAGTTAGACCTTTCTCCTGAGCATCTGTTACGGTTGTTGGCTCATCAAAGAGTAACAGCTTGTACAGAGTGGACTGGTAGAATGCGTCCTTTGTCTGATCACTCTCATCCAGATAGGTTGCATCATCAATCACATTTTTGCCAAAGCGGTCTTCAGCGATACGAACCATCCAAGGCCACTTACCCTCATCGCCTCCAAAGGCAGGATGTCGATGGCCCCAGTAGACGAGTACATGAGATGTGTTCCACTGTGAGAACGTACGGAGAGACTCCGTCAGGTTAAGTGACATCAACGCATATCCCATTGCTGCTATTTGCGTCGTATTTTGCGTTGCATTATCCACTATAGTTTGCGCGCCACCTGCACTGTTTATCCAATAACCATAATCCCACCAACTAGCAACCACGGCTGTTGCTGGTAACACATTGCGTACGAAAGTCATCGCAGTCTGCCAGTCAGTCATCTGTCCCCCTTGTGATAGTGGTGCAGATGAGAATTCAGGGTTACCAATCTGTGATGTTGCGTAGGATGTCCCAAGCATCACGTTGACCGAGAGTATCATGCCTATAAACACGAAAGCAGTAATCGCATGCTCCGAGGTGAGGGATGAACTCGTTCTGAATCGACGGCGTTCAAAGATAGACTTCTGTGTGACTACCTTTGCAAATGGAGTCAGAACACTGCTTACAGCAACTGCAGCAAGAACAGCAACGCCTGGAGCCAGAATAAGACTGAGGCGAATCATGCTACCTGCAAAGTAGACTGCTGTGAGGCCATAGAGGAATATCAGCCAATCCTCATCCCGTCCTCTTTTGTATGCAAAATACATTCCAAGTGGGAAGAGGAATATCAGTACATTCAGTGTATGATAGAAGCTGCTCCATGGACTTGGTAGATGTTCTGCGACTGATGCAAAAATCCTCTGATCAAGCCGGAAGAACGGATTGATAACAGTGAGAAACTTACCACCAATTGTTACAATTGGATTTGAATTGAAAATCGATATGTTCAGGTCTGCACTGCCCGCAATTGTAAAGTACGCTGCTACTCCTGCGATTGGAGCGATAAGGCCAAGAAGAATTGGTTTCATATGAGGCGTGAGTGCGCTTGCAGTTGCCTCTCGATAACCTCCAATCCTGAGCCAGACCTCATAGAATGCTAATAATGCACCTACTCCAATGGGAGCTAGGAGTGAGAATGAGGTCAGATTACCGAACCCATTTCGTGGAACAAGACTACCTATGAATAGACCCAATGCAATTGTGATCAGATACGAATTGAGTAGACGCTTGCTGTATTTTCCTGATACCAACATCAAGAATGCATACAGAGCGAATAGGTCAAACAGGAAGTCTCCTGCACCCCATGATGCCATGAGGAGAGCAAGTGATAGACCCGCGAAGATTGCAGATGTTGGTGAATCTCTCTTCAAGCTTCTAACGAAGAAGTACATAGTGACAACGATTGCGAAAACTCCCATACACTCGTTGTCATAGAAACCTGCTACTGTTCTCTGAATGAATGCAGGAATGAAGGCCATGAATAGTGCGGATAGTAGTCCGACTGTGTTATTTTGTAATTCGCGTCCAAGGAAAAAGGCTGCAATCACTGTGAGTGCACCCATAAAGGCAGGCATAATCAGTGAGACGTAGATAACGTCTACTGGAATACCCAAGCCATTCAGTATGAAGTAAAAGAATGCACTTGTGAATGGAACACCAACATAGGCTGCTGTGGTCATATCACGACCGAAGGGAACCCATGTTGTAGTATCATGCCAGTTGAAAAATGCAGCATAACCATTCTCAGCGATATAGTCAGTTACTTTCAGCTGGAACCACGGATCAAATGCGCGCACAATCGGCTGGGCATCTAGGAGTGGTTCAAGACGAAGTAGCAATGCTGCAAAGAATAGGATTGTCAGTATGAGAACCAGCATTATGGAACCACGAGACATCTTGGCTTTTGGTCTGTGGAAGACCTGTCGAAGGAATCTTCCAGCTGATCTCTTGAATCTAGCCGACTTGGACATATAGAGCGTTCTCTCCATTCTTACTCGAAGTCATCCGAGCCAATCTTGGCACGGCTAAAAAGGTTGCTGTTGGTTCAGCTATTGTACAACATCTGAAAGTGATTCTGAAACACTCTCAGAATGCCTCTGCTCATCTTGGTTTGTACCTAGAGATAGGTTATAGGCACTAGAGTGATTCAGTGTACTCTGAATAGGCCTTAGCATCCATAAGACTATCAAGGTCTGCCTCTAGATTGGATGGTTTAATCTTATACAGCCATCCCTTTTCATAAGGCGATTCGTTAACAAGTTCAGGAGCGTCTTCAAGAGCGGAGTTTACCTCTGTTATTTCTCCGGCAATTGGAGAATAGATCTCAGATGATGCTTTCATCGATTCTATGAGTCCACATTCGCCGTTGATGTCTACAGTAGTACCGGCTTCCGATACCTCAACATAAGTAATCTCATGCAGTGAATTCTGAGCAAAATCAGAGATTCCTATGATAACTAAGTCTCCCTCTATCTTGGCCCATTCATGTTCCTTGCTGTATTTTCTGTCATCACGTACGTCCTTACCTTCAGCCATAAGGAATCACCACCGAATGATGACGCAAGATTTTACGTTCCTTAAATCACTTATCATACTAAGCAGACCGAGTAGAACCATACTTCTCGGTGTCATAGAAAGGCCAAGAGGTCACCTCAGCACTACGGAGCCTGCCTTTGATATCTACCTCAACCAAGTCGCCCTCACTGACAACTCCGGGCTTGACATAGGCCATGGCAATTCCCTTCTTCGTAATAGGAGAGAGTCCGCCACTTGTGGTTTCTCCGATAGTTTCACTATTCAAAATGACCGGATAGTGTTCACGAGGAATACCTCTATCAATCATCACAAGACCAATACGTGTCTTTCTGATAGCTTTCTCCTTCTTGTGTGCCCAAACAACATCATAACCGATGTAATGTGGGTCAACCTTGAACTTCACTGCGTAAGCGATTCGGGCCTCTATGGGAGATGTTTCCTCATCAAGCTCATGACCATAGAGGACAAAACCCGCCTCTAGCCGGGTTGAGTCCCTTGCACCAAGACCGAAAGGCTTGACTCCAAACTCCTCACCTTGATTGAGCATATCCTCCCAGAAAGTAATGGCCTTCTTCTTTCCTGTTTCATCGAAAGGAACATCCAGAAGGAGTATCTCAGCACCATCCTCTCCGGTGTAACCTGTACGACAACAATAACAATCACGGCCTGCTAGAGTAACTGGATTGCACGTGAACCGACCAAATTCAGACAACTCCTTGCCAGCCATCTTAGAGAGCAGAGCCATGGCATTAGGTCCTTGCACTGCAATCATGACTACTTCTTTTGATTTGTCCTCAACTTGCACCTCAAAGTTTGTTGAGTGTTTCATAAGGTGGTCGTATATCTTTGGACCATTAGATGCGTTAGTGACCCAAATGAACTCGTGTTCCTCAACTCGGTAAAGCATCAGGTCGTCCATTACTCCACCTTGTTCATTGAGACAGGTTGTATAGTGTCCACCGTTAATCTTGATCTTGTGAACGTTGTTTGTTGTGACAGTCTGCAGGAAATCAGCTGCCTGTGGGCCTTTTATGAAAAATCGGAACATGTGAGTAACATCACCGATTCCCACGGCTTCCCTGATGGCCATGTGCTCATCTCTGATGTCAGTGTATCTCACTGGCATCTCCCATCCCGCAAAGGGGATTACATCACCATGGGCCTTATGCCAATCGTACAAGTGTGTTCGCTCAAGGTTCTCAACCATCTAAAATCACCCTGACTCTTGGTCTGTGGCACAAATCGAGGTGGTTTTATCTGCTTCGATGACGCATCTCTTGCACTTTAAAATGAGTAAACATCAACTGCAAGAAACTTCTGTGTTCCACCCTTCTCCTGCCTCTCGCCTTTGTATTTAAATCTCTGACCCGTTTCTTGAGTCAGTTGAGTTCTCCCCCTTCTTGTTCCCAAGAATAGTTATGTACTCATACATATACTTCGATTTATCCCTTAAAATGAGGTCTGTTAGAATTGAACAGTCACATAGTACGTGTGAACGATTTGGAGATTGGAAACCGTCATCCAGTCCGAATCATGGGTGTTGTGAATCTGTCCTCTGAGTCTTTTCACAAGGGCTCTACCGTACTAAATGAGGATGCACTCCTTAGTCGGATACAGAAACTTGTGAGTGATGGAGCAGATATAATCGATGTTGGTGGAGCATCATCTGCACCCAAGAACATCTATTCAACCGCAGACGTAAGCATAGAGGAGGAGCTTGCCAGAGTCAATCAGTACATGGAAACAATAATTGAATCTACAGTCCTTCCGGTTTCGATTGATACTATGTCGGCTGCTGTCGCAGAAGTAGCCCTAGACCACGGGGCAGCTCTAGTGAATGATATCTCAGGGCTTCAGAGAGATGAGAGAATGGCGCGACTTGTGGCTGATAGAGATGTGCCAGTTATTCTGATGGCAAATTGTAGAGAACCTTGCCAGACTGTCGACTCCACCTTCCAATCATTGAAGAAATCATTGGAAATTGCAGGGTCTGTGGGTGTAACTAGCGGCAAGATTATCGTAGACCCCGGAATAGGTTTTGGGAAACCTACTGAGATTGACCTTGAATTAATTAGAGATATCCGTAGATTCGGATTATTGGGCCATCCCCTACTCGTTGGTATTTCGCGTAAGGCGTTCATTGGAAGTATTCTGAACCAACCTGATCCCGATGATAGGCTATCTGGAACAATTGCAGCCACGTCTATTGCTGTGTCTAATGGAGCACATGTGGTCCGTACACATGATGTTGAAGAAGCAAAAATAGCATCGATATTGGGTAGATCTTTGCAGAAACATAGAGTCACCATTGAGAGCGGCGTGGAGTTAATTGGCCCATGTACTGAGAGAGAGGCAGAGGTTCTAATTGAGCTCGTTGGCACAAGCAAACGAATCAGACATGTTCTAGCAAGGAAAGCGGTGATTCTGAATCTGTTAGTGAGAAATATCAGGACGTCAGCTGCATTGATAATCAAACAGGAAATGCTTGCTCTGGGAGGGGATGCTGCTTACCATCACGATGTTATCGATCATAAGATAGATGAAACGGACCTCTTTATCATGGGAACTCCTTTTCAGCTGGAACGATTAAGCAACAAGCTGAAGCTAATGAAATATTTCGGACTTACAGAAATAGGAGAAGGAATATCATCTATTCTTGAGCAGCGTAAATAGAAAGGGTGATTCAACTTGGACTGGAAAGACTGGCAGCCAATATACCAAGATATAGTCCAGAGACTAGGTATTGATTCAGCTGCAGACTACAGGGCAACTGGCATCATTACTCAATTACTTGAGAATTCGAATCCTCAGCCGCTGCTGAGAACATTGAGAAATTTGATAGAGGGGAGAACAACTGTTGTGTGTGGTGCAGGTCCATCAATAGGGCGTCATGTACGTTATTTACATGAAACTAGTTACAAAGATACTGCAGTCTTTGTGGCAGCTGATGGTGCGGCAACTGCATTGTTAGAAGTGGGTCTTCGGTGCGATGTCATTGTCACAGATTTAGATGGGAATATTGATGATATTAGAACTCTGCAGGAACATGGTGCAATAGTGATTGTTCACGCACATGGGGATAATATCGATCTTGTGATGGAAAGCATACCAATACTGCAACCTGTTCTCGCCAGTACACAGGTTGAGCCCACTGAACGCGCGTTTCTCTGGGGTGGTTTCACTGATGGAGATAGAGCATGTCATATTGTTTCACACTACAATCCAGAAACGGTCGTACTTGCAGGTATGGACTTTGGCACGATAGTTGGAAGATGGTCGAAACCGGGGAGAGATGAGGACTTTCCAGCTGATGAGAGAAAGCAAATCAAGCTGTCAATAGCGGAAGAATTGGTATTTGCCCCACTAGTTCAGTCAAATATCGAGTACACTATATTGAAGTAATTTGATGAAGGGTCGGTCTCAATCCGAGATTGACCTATGAGAATGTACCGACCTTGTATGCGAATAGGTAGCTGAATACTAGGAAGGCGATGCCTGCTAGGATCATTCCAAGTATCATCAGACGAGTTGCATATGCTGGTTGGAATACGTATTTTGACCCGTAGTAGATGAGCCCAAAGCCAATTACACCCATACACACGATCACTGATGCAACAATGCCCTCCAGTCCAAGCTGGATATCAATACCTGGAGCAATCACAATCGGTATGTTGTTTGCACCACCTGCAATTGCCGGAGGTGTTCTAACTAGTGTGTATACATTCCCGCCTAGAATGAAGAGAACGGCGACAAATGCAAGGCCAAATACAATGATGTCTGGTGGACGAGCTGGCATACCAAATCTAGGCCTAGATAGTCTCACTCTGGGTTTTACGATGAACCTAGGCCACCAGATACTACTCATTTTTCGAACCTCTAGCGGGTGAGTTTTGGCGGTTCGCTTTTAAGACTATCGCGAGATGCAATGCTGTACTAGCCAAAATTAAGATGACAGAGAGGAAATCCGGATTGTCAAGAGTCCTTATCGTATCCGAAAAACCATCAGCCGCAAAAAGAATTGCAGAAGCACTTGATGATCAAGGGACTCCAAAAGAAATCAAGAAACGTGGTGCATCATATTACGAGTGTCAGAGAAACAATGATACTCTGATTGTCGTTTATGCATTGGGACACCTCTTTGAGTTGAAACAGACTGAGAAAGGGTGGACCTATCCTCGGCTGGAGATGGAGTGGGTACCGAAATACGAGGTCCAGAAGAAGGCCACTAATGTCAAACCCATTATCAGTCTTATAAAGCGACTATCAGAGGGGATGGACAGCTTTGTTGTGGCTACGGACTATGATATCGAGGGGAGTCTGATTGGGTATCTCACGTTGAAATATGCCTGTGGTATAGACACTGCAAAAGCACGAAGAATGATTTTCTCCAATCTGACCAAAACCGAACTGCAGTCTTCATATGAGAATATGTCCCCACAACTAGACTTTCCGTTAATCGAGGCAGGTCAGTTAAGACATGAAGTTGACTGGCTCTATGGAATCAATTTCACACGTGCTCTGACCTTATCTATCAAGAACACTGTTGGGTGGTTCAAGATAGTATCTACGGGAAGAGTGCAGGGTCCGACACTTGCTTTTGTTGCTGAACGGAATCGACAAATCAACGTCTTCGTCCCAATACCATATTGGCAGATTTTGGCCCAAGGGGAACATGATGGTCAGGAATTGCTATTGGAATACTCTAAGAAACGTCTGGATGCGAAGAGAGAGGCTGATTTTATTGTCAGCGACCTGTTGGGAAAATCAGGGCAGGTTAATTCAATCAATAAGAAAAAGACTACTCACTCACCACCAGTTCCTTTCAATCTAAGTGGTCTTCAAGCAGAGGCCTATCGTCACTTCGGCTTTAGGCCAAGTAGGACCCTTGCTCTTGCTCAGAAGTTGTACCTTGAGGCACTGATCTCCTATCCAAGAACAAGTAGTCAGAAGATACCTGAAAGTACTAACACCAGAGATATAATTCAGAAGCTAGGAGCAAGTAAAATCTACAAGAGACTGACTGAGTCCTTACTTGCTAAGAAGAAACTCGTCCCAGTTCAGGGCAAAAAAACTGATCCAGCCCACCCAGCAATCCACCCCACTGGTAATAAACCAGTAAAACTCACTCCGAGCGAGAAGAAACTCTACGACCTCATTGTCCGTAGGTTCTTAGCACTGTTTAGTGACCCCTCTGTCAAGGAGAGTATACGGGCAGACATTACAAGCGACGCCCATCTCTTCCATCTGAGAGGACTCAGAGTACTAGTCCCAGGTTGGATGGAGTACTATGGTCCCTACGCTACAAGTAGAGAGAGAGAGCTACCACCCTTGAAGGAAGGTGACTTGATACCATTGATTTCTGTATCTGCTGATGAGAAATATACAGCACCTCCACACCATTTCAACCCAGCCAGTCTACTAAAGACACTAGAAAGAGTGAACCTGGGGACAAAAGCAACACGGGCAAGAATAGTAGATTCTCTAAAATCGAGAGGATATACTCACAGTGACAAGTTTGAGATTTCGACTCTGGGTTATGCTGCGTTAGATACCCTTGAGCAGTACATGCCCATGATGCTCTCAGTGGAGTTTACCCGCAGTCTTGAGGAGGAAATGGACAAAATCCAGATGGAGAAGAAAAAGAGAGATGAAGTTCTTGCTGGTGTCAAAAAATCACTTCTGGAGCTGCTCAATGAGTTCAGGAAACAGGAAGACCTGATTGGTCATGCACTCGTAGCAGGTCTACAGAGATTCTGGAAAGAGAAACAAGAATTGGGACCCTGTCCAAAGTGTGGTGATGGGACTCTGATTGTGATTCGTTCTCCAAAGTCAGGAAAGAGATTCGTTGGTTGTTCTAACTACAAGGAGGGTGATTGTGATCAAACGTATCCATTACCCCAGAAGGGGGACATAACACCTCTTGAGAAAGTATGTGAACATTGCAGCCATAAAATGTACAAGGTTGTTTCTGGTAGGAGAGCATGGGAAACCTGTATCAACTGGACTGAATGTCCGGGGAGAGCTGAGGATCTCAAAGTCTTAGAAGAGAGAAAGAAAAAGCGAAGCAAGAAAGCAAAGGAGAATGATTCGAGTGCCTGATTGTACGATATGTGGTCGAAGCACAGCAGGAGATTCGGTGTATTGTACCTATCACTCTAAGGCACACGAGAACCTCAAAGGAGCATTTGTTCAGTGGCAAAAGGGACTTGAGATATCTTGGGAAGAGTATTTGAATCGCGTTCAAGACCTTGAGAGTCTGGGTAAATGGGTACGGGACATCGTGGAGCATATCATAACAGAAAATGGTTCTTGAGAATTGACGTTAGTTCCATCATTATAGCCTGATTGAAACCCTTTACACTAATAATCAGCATACATGTCTGATTGGTCCAGGCAGCTATTCTCTCTGCAAGAGTCCTTACGAGTGCGGCATCTAAGCCCATGGTCAAAAAACCTGCAGAGGTTGGTTCAGTACGCCCCTGTCCCGGAGGTATTGCCACAGCCGAGAGTCCCATACGAAATTTGTCAGAATCTGAAATCAACAACAGAATTCCATTTTCCAGTCGCATTGCTCGAAATCTGATCTTACCAACACTGGCATCTGATTCAAACTCTTCTATGTCATCCAAGTCCATCATCGTTCACTATCCTCTCATTTTTGATTTTGTGGTAATAAACTGGTGGTATCGGATTCATACATAGTGGCGCCTACTGAGTGCGGAAACAACATGATTATCAAGCATAGACAAGACGAAGTCTGTGAGAGTATATGACAGAGCGTATCTCACCAAAAGAGTTCTTTCCATACCCAAGTGTAAGAAAGGGTCAGGATGAGATGATGGAGGAGATTGATGCTGCTGTAAGAGAAGGCAAGCAGATATGCGCAGAGGCACCAAATGGTTTCGGTAAAACTTGTGTGTCACTAAGTGGAGTGCTACCGTGGGTAATTGAGAATCAAGGCAAGGTCTTGTATTGTGCAAGAACTCACAGGCAACTGGATCGTGTGGTTGAAGAACTAGTTGCCATCACTGAGGGTGATGGACAGGAAGTTAGTGGAGTATCATTCAGAGGGAGGCGGCATATGTGTCTCAATCCTTTTGTTCTTGAGAATGCTGGTATTGTTGCGTCGATAAGTGAAGTATGCAGTCAACTGAAATCAAGTAGAAAGTGTCCATTTTATGAACGTCTGAAGAGAATGGCTAATGTAGAAGACCTGATTGAGAGTATGCCCAAGAGAGTCTTGACCGCACCCGAGATTGTTGAGATAGCTACGAAACGGAATATTTGTCCCTACGAGCTTGCAAAACGACTAGCCAAGATTGTGA
>JAEOST010000091.1 GCA_016840245.1 Candidatus Thorarchaeota archaeon | reverse complement strand
ACTGGCATCCCAACACCATGACCAGCTTGAGTCTCTACCCACAGAAGGATGGGTTTCTCATCTATATCTCCAGTTGTATGTTCCTGAACTAGTGCAGCCATCTTCATTGCATGAATAGGATCAACTCTGCTATCACCTTCAGCTGTATAGAAATATGTTGCAGGGTATTCGATGTTCTTCTTCACATTGTGATACGGGCTATAGGCATAAATCCATTCAAATTCCTCAGGTACAGAAGGGTCTCCATATTCAGGAATCCAGTACTTGGCAACTAAGAAATTTGTATATCGAATCATATCAAGTAGGGGAACACTACAGTAAACACACTTGAACAAGTCAGGTCTTTGAACAAGAGCAGCCCCAACCAAAAGACCTCCATTACTCCCACCACTGATGGAGAGCGTGTCCTTTGATCCATAGTTATTTGCCGCTAACCATTCAGCAGCCGAAGCAAAATCGTCAAAGACATTCTGTTTGTACTCTCTATTTCCTGCTCTATGCCATTTCTGTCCGTATTCTCCTCCACCTCTGAGATGGGGAATGGCCACCATACCACCGTTCTCGATCCATGCGATATATACAGGTGCGTAGGTAGGTGATGAGGATATGCCGAACCCACCGTAACCTGTCAGATTGACAGGAGTTGTGCTTATCGGTGTTTGACCTCTTTTTGAGAGTATAAACATAGATACTGGTGTTCCATCATCGGATTTGTACCATACAAGGTCGGTGGAAAAATTGGATAGTGCGATGTCTAAATCAGGCTTGAAGAAAGTACCGCGCTTGGTTTCATCTTCATAATATTCAATTCGTGCTGGATAGAAATATGACAGGACTGGAAAATATACTCGTGATACACTATGACTTGAGAACAACCCTGCAATTGTTACCTTGTCATCAAACTCAACAATTTCTTTCAAGTCACCTGAATGACGATTGTAAATCATTAGTGAACTAGAAGCATTTCTCTCTAGAATCACAGCAAGGTTCTCTCCAAAGGGGCAGAATCTAGCAAACTCTGATGAGATGACACCATCACTTTCAGGCACAAGTTCTAGGCCTTCAAGTTTCCCACCAGTTTTGAAAAATTCGTTCATATCAAAAGCGAGGATACGTCCATTAGGTGCATCAATCTGTGTCGCCAAATACAGTATAGACTCGTAGAGATACGGAGTATTCACTGATGGTTTAGCCTCAACTACTGGAAGAAATTCCAATGATGATGGTTTATCAAAATCTATTCTAGCAGCATAGATGTCGGTCTCAGTAAATCTGTACCCATTATATATCAGAAAATTACTCTCTGCGTCAATTGTCAATAAAGGAATCTCTGCTGGATTTCGTCCCTCACCATAGATTTTGATGTCGTCTCTATAGTGACCCCCTATTGAATGAAAGAATGCATGCTTGTGGTAGTTCTCCTGATCCTCTGGTACAGTCCCTGGAAGTGGATTGCGTGTGTAGTAAAAGCCAGAGTTATCCTTAAGCCAAGCGACCGTACTATATCGAGTCTGAGGAATTGGTTCATCAATTTCTTTCTTGGACTCAACCTCAATGATATGAAGAACACTATTCTCGGTCCCTCCGGTAGAAAGCCCATAGGCTACAAGACTACCATCTTGAGAGGGATAGAACCAGTCTATCGACACAAGCCCATCAGGGGAAATTTTGAGTGGAGATACAAGTTCCTCTCTCTCACCGGAATCGCCATTTTGGTAGTAGAGTGTTGGTTGATCCTCACCAGACAATCTAAACATGTAGAAGAACCTTGGACCGGATGCTGTTTCTCTGACTTCAAAGTACTCAGTTTCTATAGCATCATAGGCAAAGAGTTCTAACAATCGAGAACTGACTCGTTCCATCCCTTTATATTTTTCAAGAACAGATTGTGTAAACGACATCTGCGATTCAATCCATTCGCGGACATCAGGATTAGTTGTGTCCTCAAGCCAGCGATATGGATCTTTCACCTTTATTCCATGATGGTCCTCTACAACATCGTCCATTCTAGTTGGTGGATACTTCTGATTCAACCCCGTCACCAACCTCAATATGTCAGGTGCTATAATTTAATCTTCTCATTCTAGTTTTTACAAAGAATTATGTTATTATGTCACAATAGGATATAGCATGTCAGTAAAAGAAAGCAATGAATCGTTGCGGACTGTTCTCGAGAAGGCTGCAAAGGAAAGAACACGACTTCGTTTCTTTGGACCGGGAATGATGATTGTCGCAGAAGGATTTGTTGACTTTGTTGGCGATGGCGTGATTGGCATTAAACATCATGAAAAAGAGGGTGCAGATGAATTCATACTTGATGAATGCATCATCAAGATACAGATACTCCCTGAATACCGTCACTACTAATAGCAATTACACATCAGGGTCAATGGGGTCTGCTAGTTCATGGTATAGGAAAGACACCATATGATAGTAGTATGTATAGCATCATGATAAATACTGCAATCATGGATATTGATTCTAATGCATTAACATTCGAATCATCCGTTATCATCACTCTAAGGATGAACATTGAGGGGAATGCAAAGAAGAGTAACACTACTGAGAAGAGATCTATAGGGATAACTCCAGTTATTCCAGATGCTGTAGCAACTACTCCCGCAAACACAAGTGTGAATCCAAAGATGACAAAGAAGACCTGCACGATACCACCAAAGGCATTAGAGAGGGCAACCTCGAGCTGCTCCTTTCTATGACTACTTGCAACAATGATATACTCTGGTGTCCCACTAAATATTACTAAGAGCAGTGCAGCATGGATAAATGAAAGATTCAATGTATCTGTGGCAAAGCCTGCGAATTCAGATAGGGTATGACCACCAAGAAGAGCACCCGCTGATGCTAATAGGAGGTAGATTCCCAGAGTGCGTTTACTAAGAGGTGGATGCTTAATATGACCCTCTATCCTTGGATCTGTAGTATCGTCTGCCTTTCCATAGTATTTGGTAATCCTGTACATATATGCAACAAATACTCCTAGAAGCGCTCCACCAAAGATGAATAACTCTCCTGCATCAAGAGCTCTTGGTAACATTGGATTCTCGATCGCAAAGACAAACACCATCAACATGGAAAGACCTACTGAGAGACTGATGACGGCACCCATGCTCAGAAGGTCGCTACCGACCCACATGATCGCGTCTGGAAGTTTATAGTTTCCATTCTCATCCTTTGGTAGAATAAGAGTGTAGATAGCAAATACAAGTGAGTTCATGAAGATGGTAGCGAGTGCCAACACCCAAGCCATCTCATATTGCTGGCCCATCAGTAGAAAGGCGATGACTGACAACTCGGGGATGGTACTGGCTAGGCTGGCATAGATTCCGGACACATAATCGGTCATCTTGAAATTGTGAGCAATCCCTTCAACTGAAATCACGAATGCCTCACATGAGCCGCCAATAAGCATTATCCCACCGATGAGTTCGACAAGAGCAAGAGTATATTCAGGCAAGTGAAATCCTATAGACTCCAATAGGAATAGTGAGATTACGATGGCAAACCCGATGATGTATACTATCTGCCATTTGTGTAATTTCGTGGAGTTTGCATGAGTCTCTATATGTGCTTCAGTCATCGTCAGTAACCTCTGAGGTTCTGATTCACAAGAACTGCCAATTAAACTTAGTCTCTATTCGTTATAATCTAAGACTTTTTTGATCATCCCAGTCACTGTTCGACCTAATGCACTGAGCACAACGATAATTAAGAGTGCACCAATCATTATGCCAGTTGATATAACAAAGGCGAGGAAACTAACAGATTGTGTTGCCTCTAGAATCCCTGAGAGATAATACTTGAAGGCAAGCCAGTACCCCCACATTCCTAGGATAAGAATCAATCCCAATGCAATTGTGTAAATGAAAATGACACTCTTCACTCCAGGACGATTGACATCTACTGAGCCAATCTCCCCCTTCATGACATATCGACCCAATCTGTGGTT
>JAEOST010000090.1 GCA_016840245.1 Candidatus Thorarchaeota archaeon | reverse complement strand
GTACTGGACATTGAAGTGCTTGAGAATGGATATGCGTATCTTCTCGAATCAGATGGCAACCTAATAGCACATCCCAATTTTGTTGCTGAAGGTCAAGACCTCTATGATGCAGAATTTCCTTCAGCTACCTCAACTGAGATTTCAGCATTTGCCTCATTACTTCCAGCAATTCTCTCTTCTGAATCAGGGCAAACGGAGTTCCAGAAGAATGGAGTGTCTTGGTATATCACATATTCCCAAGTGAACACAACCGGTTTCGTGCTTGCCGTGGTTGTGCCAGCATCGGATGTCATAGCTCCTGCGACTGATATTCTGAATCTGGTTACTGGCCAAACGCTCATACTCACAATCGTACTAGGGGCTCTGTTAGCTGTCGTTGCGGGAGTTGTTACAGTAGCCTCCTATAGAAGAGCCAATTCTGTTGTTGAACCCATCAAGGAGATGACTCGCCTTGTCAGCAAGATGGCTCAACAGGACTTCACGCGAAGTGTAACAGCATCTGGTTCAATGTTCGAGGAAGTTGGAACGACAGTTGATGCATTGTTAAGCTTCCAAGAAGCAGTTCGTTTTGGAAATCAAGCGTTCATACGGGGCGACCTCAATCGAGCTTTAGCAAACTATCAGAATCTTCTGGAGATAAGCAGACGCTTGAATATCCAGGTCGGAGTTCAAACCATGCTCATGAATATTGGGAATGTATTCCGGCAACGTGGCGACACTGGGAATGCCATGGACTACTATGGGCAAGCTTTAGACCTTGCTGAAATGATGTTGGACCGTTCTCGAGAGGATGGTACCGATGAAACAGATGCACTTCTCAGGGTCGCTTCTGTATACCATAACATGGCACAGGTTGAGCTGGACAGGAATAAACCGGAAGAAGCAATGAAGCTTCTCGAAGACGCCGAGGCTATTGATCAAACGCTGAAGCATGACCGAGGACTTGCTAGAAGGTATGATGCAATGGGCCTGGTCATGATGAAGCAGGGCCGCTATAGTCAAGCACTCTCCAAGTTTGAAGAAGCTCTGGGAATCGCGGCTGCAGAGGCAAATGAACGAACGATGGCGTACATTCATTTCCACATGGGAGAGTTACACCAAGTAGAAGGCAAACTCAAGAGAGCAGAGGATGCATTCAACGAATCAATTCGCCTGGGAAATCTAACAGAAGAATACTGGCTTGTTGTATACGCAATGCAAAACCTTGCTGATGTTCTAGACCAGAGAGACAAACCGAGTCACGAGGTCAGAAGTAAGGCTGAACGACTCAGAAGATCAATTCAGTTCAAGAAGAGCGTCATTTTCGTGATTGACTATTCCGGTAGTATGCAAGCTCAGAACCGAATTAGAGCAGCAACCCAAGGTGCTAAGGAAATCTTAAACACTCAAGTAAACCCACAGGATGATGTTAGTATAATTGTCTTCAACTCATCCTACAATGAGGTTCTTCCACTTACGAAAAAAGGCGAATACAAGAAACCGCGGGATAGTCCCATCGTCCGTACGCTTGACTCATTGAGGCATCCAAACTACGCTACAGCATTCTATGACGCACTTGGTCGTGCATTGGAATCTCTTGACCAGATTTCCTCAAGTGAACATAGATGGGTGATCGCGCTGACTGATGGTCAAGACAACAGCTCGGAAAGATACTCCTTAGATATGCTCAAGGGGATTGTAACTGAGAAAGACCGCGCACGCAGCAAGAGACCCCTCACCATTGAAGGGTTCATCAGAGATAATCATCTAGATGTGAACCTGATAATCATTGGTGTGGGTGAAGAGCTGCGAGCTGGAATTGAAGAGCATATAAGATCGCCAACAACGGGCCAAAGATTGAGCTTCGAGGAACTCCTCGAATCGGTCTGTGACAATATTCCGCAAGGACAGTATCTGTCAGTGGTGGATAGTAGAAATGTCAGATTGGATATCGAGAAAGCATTCCAAGAGATTGCTGTAATGATGGCCCAACTCGAAGTTGGAGGGAGTACAACGGATTACTAGGAGGTAGAAAATGATGGCAGGAATGACTGAAACCAAGAAAAAGGGAAGCTTTCGACGCACTGTGATCATGACCTTCGTGGTGATATCACTTGTATCTCTAGGAACAACAGGGGCTGTATCATACCTCTTTG
>JAEOST010000010.1 GCA_016840245.1 Candidatus Thorarchaeota archaeon | reverse complement strand
TAGGTGAAGAGTAGTAGATACATAGTAGGATTCATTGCATTTCTGCTTGGAGTCTCTCTCTTCACAGGTGCTGAACCTGTAATGGGAAATCCAATCTTTGTGCCAGACTTGAGTGTGGGTGGCCTCTGGAATAACAATACGTACATTGAGATGCCTTTTGCAGATGTTCACATTCAGATAGACTACCTCGGAGAAGCTACATTTGAAATTGCTATGGTAGGCAACTTCACCATTCGAACAAACACAACTCAAGATTACGCGTTAGCTTTTGCATATCCTGAGTCATGGACTGAAGGTTCCATCTTCCATCATGAGGAACTCTTCTCCATCACCTTAGACAGAAATCCTATAGCAACCTGGCCTCTCCATCTTGTTAATGCGTCGTGGATTACTATGTGGGGAGAAGACACATTCTATATCTTGTCTGCTAGACCCGACTACGTAGGATTCAATCTTAGCCTTCAAGCTTATGTCAACCATTCACTTGTGGTTCGTAGCTCATTTACCAAAATGACAGACTATCTTAATCTTGGGTATGTATGTGGTACTGCGTTGTCGTTCAAGGGGTCGACGCGTGAGAGGATTACGATCGAGGTGAACCAATCTACACCCTTGTCACGTTCAGGTTTCTCTCCGGGTACTAATTTTACTCTGATTAATGAAACTCTTTACAAATCTGCAGTGTGGGACCTATCTTTCCCTGATCCTATACCTTGGGACGGAGATTACTATCCTGTGGACATAGTATATGCATTCCTAGAGTGTTTTGAAGAATACATTCCGCCACCCACCACGACCACTACAACGACTCCAGAACCAACTCCCAGTCCCATTTCGACTACCACAACAGCACCAGTTCCCTCACCCACTCCTTCCTCTACACAGCCTGATATCCTTGGACCTGTTGCCTTCTTCGGCTCTTTTGGAGTGACCGTGATATTAGGTACAATCGTCTTGATAAAAACCAAGAAGGGATGATTGTGTTTGAAATTCACGTTATTACAAAACCCTAAAAGGCAAATGCGGCAATTTCATTTGAGACCTATAGAAAACCCGCTTCCAGGCAGGCTATCATCAATGGACGAAGACAATCCCCCCAACCGAGGTGGATCATATGAGCAAAGACACAGTAGAGAATGGAAGTCTCTCCATCATGGCATTGGAGAGTGGAATCAAGTATGCCACCCTGGAAGACGCCCCTGACGAACCATTGCTCATTGAGATAATCGGAATACGGCCTGATGATTTGGCAAAGATTTCTCAGTATTTTGAGATTGATTTAGAGGACCTGCAGGACGTTCAGGACCTTGACGAGAGACCCCGATTACAGATTGAAGATAAGTTCACTATGATTGTTTTCCGAGTACCAGTTGACATTAGAGTAGGGGAGAGAAATTACTCAACTAATCCAGTCGGTATCTTCACTAATGGTCGTGATATCATCGTCATTCAGAACGTTGAAGTTCCACTTAGGAAGACACGATTGCGAAAGAATGTCCAACTAGGGACCACGGTCAATGAAGTCATCTATCGATGGCTAGAGGTCATGATTCATTCATTCGAACACACACTTGACCTGATAGAGGCAAGCATCAACCAGACAGAGGATGCAATAATGCGTGAGATCTATCCATCTCAGCTTGAGTGGTTTTTCCAACTCTCTCGAGACGCAATCTTCATGGAAACCTCTCTCAAGGCAAATATGAAAGTTCTAAGGCGTCTCAAGCGTTACAACGTTGTCGGCCGTATGATTCTTGATGTGGACCGTCTCGAGGAGCTCGAGGTCGACCTTCAACAACAAATGGACCTGAGCGACATCTACAGGGAGCTTATTGCAAATGCGATGAATGCATACGATAGTATCGTCAGTCATAATCTGAATCGTGTCATCAAGACCCTGACTTCAATCTCACTTCTTGTCAGTGTGCCTACTCTGATAGCAAGCGTATACGGGATGAATGTTGGACTCCCATTCGACCAAGACCCTCTTGCTTTCTTCTTGATCATCATAGTCAGTTTGTTCATCACTCTACCCTTACTCTTATTCTTGAGACGGAAAGGTCTCGTCTAAGGTGAAAGACTAGATACCAATGTTTACAGAGTACAGAACTGAAACCACAAACACACCTACAGCAAGAAGAAGTACAATCAGTATAGCAACTCTTAGCCAGGCAATGTACACTTTGTCAGGTCTCTCATCTCTTTTCTCCTTTACAAATCGACTCATAAAG
>JAEOST010000089.1 GCA_016840245.1 Candidatus Thorarchaeota archaeon | reverse complement strand
GTACTCAGCCACTGCATAGAGTGCTTCCTTAGTATATGTTGGAGGGTGAGGAGTTCCCCATCCCATCTCATTGAGTGCTGCTGTGAGGAAGATGAGAGGTCCATCAGGATATTGTTCCTTGAGCTCTCTTGCCATCTCGCGAACAACATCAGAATTCTGGTGGTAGTTGTCAAAGAGAATGCCATCAGCCCTTACGAAATATCCATGCTTCTGTTGTTCAGTGAGGAACTCTGGGGGAGATGGCCACTGGAAGACCATAAGATCAGGATAGGCCTCCTTAAACCAGTCATAGAAGTAATTCATGTAGTAGGCTGGGACTGCCCAAGGTGTGTTGTATCCGGAAGGACCCGGTCCAGGCTCCTCCTCACTTATACAGACCCCCCATACATCTGCAGGGTCTACTGTAGCGAATAGTCCATCAATCCTATATTTCACAGCATCCGTAGCATTCATACCATATAGGACGTCTTGTTTATCTAAATCGCGCCAGCTTGTCACACCTTCATCTTGAAATGGCCAGATATCCCACCACCCCACAACTAGGATGACCTTCACTCCATGGTCTGTGAGGTATTGTACATTAGCGGCAATGGCTGACCCCCCACCATAGAGAGCATGTTGGATTACTACATAGTCTACATAACCGATTAAATCTCGTATCCTATCATCATCAGCATACCCATAGAATCCGATTTCGCGACCTGCAAGTGGTGCAAGTCTTGCATGATCGTAATCAGTGGGAAGTGGATCATCCGAAACACTATGTATCTCTAAAATGTCTGATATTCTATCACCATGTTGTACATTTGCACTCGATTCCGACCTATCACTATTGAACAAACCAGCTTTGAGTGGAGCTTTAATCCCAATTAATGGGAGAAGTAAAAGAAAAGCAACTGCTAACATCATCAGTCGCTGCATTGACTTTCTATTCACTGCAAGACCCTCTAACACGCTTCTGCAATTGGTATGTGAAGATGGAACATAAAACCTACGGTTTTTGGATTCCAATGAAGCACTTGACCCTATACTAATACTACCGAGATAATAGCAAGAGTATTTAATTATCAGAATATTCCAAATGAAAATGGTCTATGACTTCATAAGGAGGAGTCAATAGAATCACGTGTGAACAAGGTGCATAATATGAAGCATGCCAAATCAATACTACTGATGTTCTTACTACTATTTATCGTCGGTTCAACAACTGTCACCAATAACTATGGGACAGTGACCGATGGAGAACTAAGAGATGTTCCATCAAATGGAAGAATGCTACCAGCCTATACGAATCATGGTGTAATCCAGATTCTGAATGACACAGACTTCATGTGGCAGGCAGGAAATGAGTCGTGGACTGGTGATGGGTCCGAAGAGACCCCGTATATCATCGAAGGTTACAATATCACAACTGATGTTAGTGTATCGTTAGAAATCAGGGATGTAACGGCCTACTTTGAGATTCGAGATTGTCTTTTTAGATCCACAACTCATGAAAATGTAGGTGGAGTGGTCTTATACAATGTGACCCATGGTCATCTTGAAGGTTGTTTTATCATTAACAAGAACACAGGTCTGGAGATAGACTATTGTGATAGTCTAACGGTCACTAACTGTACAATGGACAATAATGCAGCTGCTACTAGTATCGAAGACTCAAATCATACCACATATGTTGGTTGTTATTTCATAAACACTACAACCGGTTCAGGATTCTATCAAGACAGCTCCCATTGGACTACAGTGAACACTAGCTATATCCTTGACAATAATGATTATGGTGTCGAGTCTTACTATTCAGATTACTTAACAATCATAGATAGTGAAGTAAGTGGAAATGGGTATGGAGGATTCCTTATTGAGAACTCGCATTACAGTCTGTATCAAGGCAATTCAGTATTTGATAATGGAGATGATGGATTCCACATATACGATTCAAATTATCTGACGATGATTGAGAATGATGTATACGGGAATCAAGGAGAGGGATGCTATGCATCAGGAACAGAGTATGGAGTCTTTTCAGATAACACATTCCACAACAATAGACATGATGGTTTCAACATAGACATCGGAAGCCACTGTATAGTAGAGTTAAATGAGGTCTATGATAATGGATGGCTTGGTTTTGAACTAGGTGCCACAGCAGATGGGATTATTGTCGAAACAATAGACAACTGCTCGGTGATAGGCAATATTGTCTATAACAATTCAATGCACGGTCTTGAAGTAGACGTTGCAGTCAATTCTGTAATTGAAGACAATACTGTCTATGGCAACTTTGGAGTTGAGGGCGAGTGTGGAATCTATGTCAATTCTGCAATTTTCAGTAACTTCACGAGCAATGTCGTGTATAATAACACCGAGAATG
>JAEOST010000088.1 GCA_016840245.1 Candidatus Thorarchaeota archaeon | reverse complement strand
TCATAATGCGGGTCGCGGGTGTATGCAGCCATGACAGATGTAGTCGTTGAGGCCATGATCCAGCCAAATGAATTGTGAATATCAGTCTGGCCAATGCAATGACAAAGTTCGTGGAGTATTGTGCCGGTGATTGAATAGCGGATTTTGGAGGGTTCAGCACCAAAAAAGAGAGAAGTCAAAGTTAAGCTGTTAATAGTCCATGAACTTATCTCATCATATACTGATTGGATTCTTCCCATTCCGCGAATAGTGTGTTGAGACCAGACAGAGTATAAGGGGTATTCTTGGAACAGAATCAGTGATGGAAGCACAAAGTCGCTCTCAACATACTGAGGATTTGCTGCAATAATATCATGCAGGATTACGTCACAGCGGTCCAAGAAGTCATAATCTATGTTGATCCTATCATCGAAAGTCTTTTCCTCGACTAGTTCAAAAAGATCAGTGGCACTCTCATTTTCATAATCAAACCAGAAGAGCTCGACAATCCAGTCAATGAGAGGAAACGCATCATTCAGTGTTTCATCTATAAGAGATGGATGGATGGCCCACTCATCCATGTCAGTTTCATCATATGAGCTGTTGAGATCGAACATGACGATGAGCGGTATATAAACCTCAAAAGTCCCCTCCAAATCCTTAGCATAGTCTAGTGCTTTAATCGGATCATTTTCTGGTTCTGCTAACCTGTCAGTCATCAATTCGAAGAGAAACTCGAGCTGGTCGCTAGTGTGTGTTTCATTGATGCCTCGCTCATATGAAGGGATATCCACCCCGAAATATTCGACATAATCTGAAAACCAGTCTAGAGCCCCAAGGTCTATGAAATAGTTCCTGCTATGGGAGTTGTATCCTCTGAGTGGGAGCGAGTAGGGGACATCAATATCTGGGAGCGGATACCAATCATCGTCCGGATTCAAATCGAACACCTCAGATGCAGTATACCAGTGAGGAATAGGTACCTGATTGCTTTGAATATTGATCTGTCCAAGCGTTGTATTGCTAACCAAGCAGAATACTACAAGTGTCGTCCAGATTCGAACTCCACATGTCATTCTAATCTTGAATACACCTGCTATTTTGAGATATAAGAAGGGTGTTCATAGCAACCAAATAACTTGTCCTCTCTATAATTGTGAATCAGCGAGTGGAGCCCCAAGAACATGGATTATAGTGGTTTAGTCATTCGGAGGGTATGTCTATATCACGTCAAATTGTTGATTCAATAGACTAAACAGAAAAAGGAAATGAGGGAGCCAATGAGCTCCCTTCAAATTTCTAATCTTAGCGCTTCTTCATAATGATTACTATCACTATGATAATGACCACGCCGCCTGCACCAGCGATCACGATGATCAACGTGGTGAAATCACCAGGTGGTGGAGTGGTTGCGTTTGTCGTTGTAGTGGTTGATGTGGTTCCAGTAGTCGGAGTTGTGACTACAGTAGTTGTTGGAGTTGTTTCAGTAGTAGTTGCAGTAGTTGTCACAACAACTTCATTCACACGAACTCTGATGGTGTGTGAGAGTACGTGACCCTGGGTATCCCACACTGAGATATTCAGTCCATAGCTACCAACAGCCAAGGATGTAGCATTCGTTATCAGACCATCACCGGAGATTGCGAAATTGGCAGTGTCATTTACTAACCAGCCGCCAATGCCAGAGGCATCAGTAGCACCCAACTGGTATGTGAAGGCTTCACCCTCATTGATTACCTGGTCCGTTGGAGTCGCGTCCCACTCTGGGTATGTTGTGTCTACAACCGTTAGTGTGGATGAGTTCATGAGCCAGTGACCTGACACGTGATAGACAACAAGTGTGACATTATAGACACCAATTGGGAATCCATCAACATCAGCCTCAATGTTCGTTCCATCCCAAGTCACGGTTGCATGGGGTTCACCACCAACTAGAACTTCATAGTTTCCAGGGTTGAGAGCACTGGCATCCCAGTCCATTGTGTTGCCAGTAGTTCCAACTTCATAGGAATCGGGTTCAGCATCTCCAAGATATAGACTCATCTCTGGATAGTAATCAGTACTACCTTGAGGAGGAATCTCATATACACCTGTACCATTGTAGTCGGAATACCAGTTCCCTATGCCAGTGTAGTTCCAGTCATTGTCTAAACCACCGTCATACACTAAGAATTCTCCACTCCAACCGATATCATTCTGATACAGAGTGTTGTTGCTAGCTCCCTCATCGAGATAGATTCCAGGAGCCCCGTTGTCGTAGATGATGTTGTTGTAGAAGGTCCAGAAGTCTCCAGACCACACATAGATGCCACTCATTTCACTGTCATAGATAGTATTGCTCATCACTTTACCATGATCACTGGATACAATAGTAATGCCATTCTCGGAGTTAGAACCTAGGATATTGTTCAATATTGATGGAGCAAAACAGTTCTCAACCATTACACCACAGGTTGGTCCACCTCCATTGCCATAGGAGTTGTAGATTTCATTCTCCTCAATGGTGACATTGAGAGAATCTGCGACATACACTCCATGGTCAAATGAGTGGTTCATATAGTTGCCATATACATAGGTGAAGTCAGATAATACATTTGTTATGGAGTTTAATGCATTCCCCCAAAAAGTGTTCTCTATGATTTGAGTGTGGTCGGAATTGAATAGAGAGATTCCACATTTCGCAGGACCTTCAAGCAGTCCGTCACCACTTCCTTCGATCCAGTTGTCCTGAATTATACAATAGTCAGCCCATGATATGGCAATTCCGTGTATCCAGTTGTGAACAATAGTGTTCTCAAGGATTGTGACATTGAAGACTCCATCAATGGTGATTCCATTGTTAGAGTTCTCCGTGATGTTGTTCCCTATTATATCAGCGACTAGTCCCTCAACGAGATACATCCCGCATTCCACCTCAATTGCCTCGTTCCAATACACTGTATTGTTCAGAATCTCCATATTGTCGAATGCAGCTGAGAATATACCATGGGAATCAAAGTTGAAGATTGTATTATTGAACAGTGTTATGTCTTCATGAAT
>JAEOST010000087.1 GCA_016840245.1 Candidatus Thorarchaeota archaeon | reverse complement strand
TAGGTCGTGGGTCCACTCTTATTGGGATGCAGGTAATGCGACGCGGTCTAAGACTCTTCAATGGGATCTCAAGGGCAGATGGACTCCGTGAACAACTGACCGAGGACACTCTGATCCTTGAAGGTGCGATGAGATCAGCCTATCCTCACATGCCGATTAAGACTGCCACATTGGATGACATGTTGATGGTCAATTCTGGAGGTGTAGAATCGATTGCAACTGCTTGATGTAATGATACTACAGATACCAATAGGTCTCTCATCAGATTTACTTATTGAACACTTAGGGAGAGGCCACGGATACATCTGGGAGGTTCAGACAAAGAAACCTCTCAAGATTGTGAATGGCTGTCCAACTGTCAGTGGTATGCCTGACCTTGTCATGCTTGGCAATCAGGCGCTTGTTGTGAGTGGTGGATCTACAATTCATAGACGTAGAATTGAGAGAGTCATGGATGTATTGCTCAGGCAAGGAGGTGGGCAAAGTGGCTAAGGGTCATGTAATGGGTAGCGAGCCGCCACAAGATCCAATGAAGCAATTTGCTCAAGCAGGAATGACGGAGGTAACTGACACTGAGATACGTTGGAGTGATCGGACTGTCCGACCGTCTCTGACACCTGTAGTTGCAATCGTGATTGTTTCAATAATTGCTGTGCTTACTGCCCCATGGATGGTGACTCTTGTCTGTGCATTAGGACTTTCACTCTCGATCATTTCCTACAGAATCCGTGAGGGTCGTGAGAATCGAACCATTGATGAAATGGGTTTGACAATAATCCCTGAACGCGACATTGTGTTCAATACATCTGATGATTCAGTTCAGTCTAAAGGAGTGGGAGGTACTCGGTTCTCTGCTGGATTCAATCTGAGGTCATGTCGTTCTACGCTTTCAGGAGACCTAGGTAGATTAATTCGTGCTTTGCCAACTTCTGTGGGATTCACACTGATGATGCGTATGTCATCGGTGGAGAACAATTCTATTCTCGAGGGTGATGTTCTCTCAGATCACTCAAGCTCGTATTTGAGTGCAATCTCGTCTGATCGTCTGGATACGTACTTCACACGAAGAGGTGGCCTGTGGGCAACTGGAGTTTCAATAATCGGTCATTCAAATGACTCTCGCGCTTTAGCTACTATTCGTTCATCTATCAAGGGGGCACTTCCTGACCCTGGATGGAAGACTCTTAGTGAGGATGACCTTGCTGATCATTTAACAACACAGAACCCGTGGTGTGATGCCAATCGATTTTATGCAACTGGTGTCGAGTTATCTCAATGGTTGGTTCAGCTCAGTAGTGAGCTAGCATCTGAGGTAGGAAGTAATGTACCTGGAGAGTTCATCGCTCCAATCAGATCTCGCCCAGACGATTATCGATTAGGAGTCACAATAAACCCGGAAACCCTTGATACTGGCCCCTTGGCAGGAATATCTCACGCGGATCTAGAAAGTGGGTTGCTCTTATGCGGTGGCCCAAATGGTGGAAGACAACATGTACTCGCTCTTACTGTGGACCAGTTGATACAGGCTGGAAAACGTGTGCTTGTGATTAGCGAGAACCGTGATTCGCTTGGACTTGCCTCGCTATCTCTAGATGGCTTAGGGTTCATCCTGGGTCAGGATTTTGTACTGAATCCCATGGACTCTGAGGGAGTAACAAGAACCGAATATGTCTCACACCTAATGACTGCATTAGAGGTTCTGGCTGGGTCTGATCTCAGAGCTGCAGCAGAATTAGAGGTGGCTCTGAATAAGACGGTTGCACTTGGTAACACTACTGTGGCAGACGTGCGATTCACTGGTGCTGATGAAGTGATGTCAGACGAGTCTGCAACAACTGAACCCGCATTACCGTCTAAGAAATCACAACTAGGAATGGATGCAATACGTATCTTGTATCAAGGAACTGGAGCAAGGTCCTTCTATGGAACACAGACCATGGAATTATCCAACTTAACCGAGGTGCCACTCTCAATCCTAGTGTTGTCCACTGGTTCAAGTCCACTCGATTTATTCGCTTGGGATATCATCTGCTCAAAACTCACAGGGTTGTCCAAAGACAATGATCTCGTAGTGATGCTAGATGGCGTTCCTAATCTACGAGTTCATGACTCAAGATATAGTAAGAGACATACTTGGACCGAGCAGATGGTCAAACGCCTCAAACAACGGGGACCTTTGATTGTCAGTCTTGAACACCCATCTGATATGGGTCGAGGAGTACTTGGCTCACTCTCTTCTTGCATTGCATTAAGATTAAGGGACTCAGCTGATATCGCAGTAGCATCAGACCTTCTTGGACTCTCTGTTATTGGGGGAGGTATGCATACAAAGGCTCGACATTCATCTCGTGAGTCTTCCTTCTTGAGAGTAATGGAGTCGAACATGGCCTTACTTGTACATGATGGTTCTGAGACCTGTCAACCAATTCGTTTGGATGATGCACCTAATCTTAGTGAGGTTTCAGATGAGGAGCGAAGGAGTAGACTCGATACTGTTTTAGAACAAGAGGTGTCCATTCAAATTGATGAGACACAGCGAAGTCTCATTGATACTGTTGGTGGTCGTGATCGAGACGCTGCACTCAGAATACTTCGTCTTCTAAAGAGATACGAGCCTCTTACTGAGGAAGCAGTTCGCAGATTTCTCCGGAGTAGTGGAACTAATGAGGTCGATGTTGAGGCTGTGCTCTTTCGTTTAGAACAAGCAAGTATGATACTGAAAGGCCACGAATCCCATAGCGGCGTATCTTATACTAATTATAGGATTACGATGAAGGGTGATATGTCGATTCGTCAATACGATGTTGAGGAGGGCTCATCATGAGTTCAACATCCACTCAAACTGACAATGTAGAGCGGATACTCAGAGATGTGGGTATGACTCCAAGAGGAGTTCAAGTGACCGCGATTGAAACTGGAATTCTCCTTGGACGCAGTATAATGGTATGTAGTCCCACAGGGTCTGGTAAGACGCTGGTCGGTGAGATGGCATTACTAAGAGCTATTACATCAGGTGAGAGGGGTCTCTATCTCGTACCTCTGAGAGCACTTGCATATCAGGTAGTGAATCTACTAAAAGAACGCTACTCAAATCTAAGAATCACTATCGGTCTGTCTACTGGTGATTATCAAACCGATGGATCGAGTCTTGAGGAGTATGATATTCTGGTCACTACATATGAGCGTGCTGATTCCCTTCTACGACATAGAGTGAGCTGGCTATCGGAGATTGGGACTGTTGTGATTGATGAGGTTCAAAATATCTCCCGAGCAGGTCGCGGAGCTAGACTGGAGAGTGTGATAATCAGATTAAAACGGTCTAATCCTGAACTGCAACTTATTGCGCTTTCAGCAACGGTTGGTATGCCATACGAGCTTGCTGAGTGGCTTGGATGCGAATTGATTGAGAGTGATGAGCGTCCAGTCCCACTAATCTCCAAAGTCTTCACGGCAAAAGACCGAACCAAGTCCGTTAGAGAGTTGGTTATGTCTACAGTTCAAAGTAATGGCCAAGTCATTGTATTTCATAGAACTCGTCGAGAGGCAGAGGCTGAAGCTACGCGTCTGGCAAAGGACGTTGGAAGACAGCTTAGAGTTGAAGAGAGAGGCTCTATTGACCTTGAGATGGATTCACTAGAACATTGGGACACTAGTCTGCCACCTGAACTCAAGGTCGTGATACACGATGGTATTGCTTACCATCATGCTGGTCTAGGAGCAAGAGCAAGACGGCTAGTTGAGAGGATGTTTCTCAAGGGTATGATTCGAGTGATATGTGCAACAACTACTCTTGCTTCCGGAATGGATTTACCTGCAAGAACAGTTGTTCTTGCTTCTGCAAGGTCACCTCTTGATTATAGACAGATTTTACCAACGAACCAAGTCCACCAGATGCTAGGACGTGCTGGAAGACCAGGTCGTGACCGGAAGGGATTCGGAATAATCCTAGTTGGAAGCAGGGGTGAAGCTGATCGTATCAAACGGAGATATTTCATTGAATCCGAAGACTCGAGTACAGGTAAATTAGTACTTACTCCTCGATATGATTCAGTATCAAGTGTGCTAAACCATCCTCTATCGATGACGGAGCAACTCTTAGTTGCCTTAGATGACATGAAAGAAGCATCCCTTGAGGAGATTGAAGGAGAGCTTTTTGGAGAATCATATTTAGTACACTGCAGTATTCGCGACACCAAGGCGCCTATGAGGGCTCTGCATCTTGGTGCAATAACCGCAGTTTCAGCAATAGAGATGCATGCGCTAGCTGACACAGTCCGTCCTGCTCGAGATGGTGTCCTAGCCACTGTAAAGATACGTGAGAGTAGTCCATCGGTTCTAGGAGGTATTGTGTCCGGTCTTGATGGTGGACATCAGACATGTCGGTTCTCAGCAAGACAGACTACAGATGGATCTGTTGAAGGCCCTCTCTGCAGTTGCGAACGGCCAATCGATTCCGGAGGGATACTCTGTCCACATCTAGTCGCTTTAGGATTCTATGCGGCTAATCATTACAGTACTTTAGCTGATTATGTAATTCCACTTTCACTAAGCGAGTCTAGTCCTCTTGGTACACTGAAGAGATTGAATTTGATAGAGGGTGGTGAGAGTGGCAAGTACAGACCGACTCGATTGGGTCGACTTACTAACAGACTCTACATCAGTATTCCAACTGCACGAGAGCTTCTCGCAATGCTCCCTCTGGCTGCTGAGAGTACTGAACTCCTATGGTTATTGAGGCACCTGTTATCTGTAGAGAGTGGAGTTGGTTTTGATGATTCATTTGAGCAGATGATTGCAATGGTTGCTACAACAGACATGCCATTTCGTGAGATAGCAAAAGCTACAGGAATGCATCTTGGTGATCTTGTTGGTCACCTTGATACATCTATGTGGTTACTATACGCCATTGCCGTACTGGCAAATGAGGGTAATCTTGAATCTGTTGTTGAGAGAGCGCAAAACTTGCTCTCCAGTATTGATGCTCGTTTACAAAGAAATGAAGTTGGAGGTATAGAAGATGACGACAGTTGAAGCAGAATCGATGAAATCGATTGAGGATTCTAACGAGAAGGAGAAGGTCGATCAGTCACATATAGAACTCATCCAAGCGTTAGAGTCAGCAGGTCATCGTGTTCACCAGTATCCTAATGGATTGATTGTTGGAGTAAGACTCGAAGGTCTTCGAAGAACTAGGGGTGTACATGTTGATGTTGTATACATCCTTGACATGGATGTTGCTCGATTTGGAAAGGGCGTGATTGCCATGCAGGCTGCGATTCTTGAGATTATCAATCAGCCTCTGGAAAAGGTTCTGAGTGATGTGGGACTCATAGAACGATTGGATGTGAGGTACGTTGGTCTTCCTAGGAGAAAAGTGCCAATCCGTTCGATTCGTAGCAGTTCAGGCAAGAGCTGTTCCATGCTCCACGACACTAAGACGGTATATGTAGTAAGTGAAAAGGTCCGTCCTTCAAGAGACCTCTCTTGGCTTACAGACTCAAGTCGTTTAGTGAGAAAGGATGGATTCACACTAGCATATCAGAGTGATCTGAGATCAAGGGTTCCTGAATTGGAGTCACAGATTTCCGGAGATAAGTGGGAGAAGCTAGACCATGGAATCATGAGAGGTCTTTATGCAATGTTAGCATTGGCACTCAGTATTCTAGGAACCTCGGTTGGAGTCTATGGTCTTCTCGCAGGCGAGGGATCAGTCGTTCTGAGCTTTGGGTCAGCTGTCATTAGTGGAATTGCTTGCCTTCTGCTTTTCATGTCTTCTCAGAAGATGGTAGACGAGTTCAAACACAATTCGGTTGTTGAAGAGGGTAATCTGAATACTGTTGGGGATAAGTTACGTATTGAGAAGACTTGCCTTGAATTTGATACTCAACTCAATGTACTGGGTGATCTTGGATTCTCAATCTCCTCACTGATGATTGGTGCTGCAGATGCTATAGCGACTGGGGACTTGCCTGTCGCTGCAACTTCACTAAGTATGGTAGTTGATGAAATTGTTAGAATGTCCCCCGGTCGATCCGAGGATGATACAGATGCCCTTCTAACTGGTGATAAGGGACTCGAACAGTTCATTGGGCTCTTCAAGGGATATGGGTC
>JAEOST010000086.1 GCA_016840245.1 Candidatus Thorarchaeota archaeon | reverse complement strand
GATGACCAACAAGGATGAGTGTCAAATGGATACAAAGTAGTCATTTGAAAGACAACTCAGATTAGACCTCTTAGTAGTTTTCCAGCCTCTCGAGCAAATCTTTTAGAGTCATTGAACACTAGACCGAGTTTGGCATTCTCAGGTGCAGTTACTGTGAGTAAATATCCATCAGTGATTGCAATCACAACTGTCTTCCCATAATCGCCCTCAACAATTATTGATTTCAGGTTGCCTTGCTTTAGCTCCTTCACACTAAGTTCACCTGCCCCATACATCCCAGCAACCATAGCGGCAATAGTTACTTCCTCTGTCCCCCCGTAGAAATGGCTAACTAGGGGAAGACCTTCAACAGAAAAGATTGCAGCTCCAAGTATCGGAGAGTTATTTGTGAGGTCCTTCAACATAGCTCTCAATGTTGAATGGAGTTGCTCAGGGGACTGTTGACTCAATTTAGACGCCTCTATATTCAGTATCTCGACGTTTCTCAATATATGTCAAATAGGCAAGCTGCAAATAAACGTTGGCAACATCCGTTTTACGTTCTACCCAATGAGCCGTACTGATGTTACCTTGTCACTGTAGAGGGAATGTGTAGGAGTCTTCATTATCCGAGTCACATCTTCAGCATGCTCATGAAAACCTGCTTTCTTCAACATGTCAACAAACTCGAATCCAGTAGTTATCGAGAGTCCTTTGAGTGGTTTTCCAGCGCGACAGGATTCAAGAAGTGCTTCAGCATCTATAAAATCACAAGTCAAATTCTGTCCCTTCATCTTCTCAAGGTGAGTGATCCCCTTCTTTGCGATGCCCCGGTTTTCTCGCTGTTCCTCTGTGTAGAAACTTCTCTTCGTTATTCTTCGTAGACGAGCAAGCCCCTTCTCAATGACATCCTCTGAGTTCAACTTCGACCCATATACATCCTTCACACTCTTTGTGGTTGTAGTAACAAGCCAAGCGGTTCTGTAAGCCTCTTGGTAGCGCATAGCCTTTAGGACTTCAGATTCACTGAGCAGTGTTATCGAACGATACCCCTTGTACTCAACCGAGATTGTCCACTTTGGTTTTTCACTATGAACCATTAGGTCCGGAGTGAGGCCTTCCCCAGTTGATGGTACACTTGTTGTAACTTTAGGAAATAAATGGGTAATCAGAGCAAGAAAAGCATGATGGAATATATTGTGACGTAGATTGCGAGCTTCCTGAGGATGTCGTAAACCAGCATCTCGATACAACACTGGCATCTCAACTTTCAATCCGGTCTTCTTACGAATCTCCACCTTTGTGGTCATACGTCCACGACTGTGATTGTTCTGAACTAATCGTATAGCTGCTTCGCGTGCGATAAGACCGAAAAGAATACCGCCAGTATCTTGCTCATGCCCTTCAGATTTTATGCGCTTGGCCTCTTTAAACGCCCAATCTACGACACCTTGAGCGTCATCACCTAGAAGCATGAAGATTGAACCAAGCTTGTCCTGAAGCTGACTTTTTTTTGTATAGCGCTTCAGTGCTGGTGGATAGTTGATTTTCCGTCCCATAACGCTCACCGGAGAGTGTTCCTTAGAGGAAAGCTACTAGAAAATAGCCTTCTTCAAAGCAGCTTCTTGTGATGCTTCATCATAAGTTACAAGGTCAGCATTGGCTAAATCGAATATAGCTTTCTGAACGACCATGGGTTGAATCCCTGAACTTTGTGCAATGTTCTTTCGTGTTATTGGAGTCTTGGTGTTGTGTAACATGTACAAGATTCGTGCATGTGGTTTTCCATAGAATACGGTCTCGATGAGCATGATGTATATTCCTAGAAGGTCACTGACATCGACCTTTTCCTGAAGCTTGTCTTTCTCAGCAGAGGTCTCTCTATAGAGCTCAGAAACACGTTCCAGTTTACCTGTGATATCGTCCATCTCTGCTCTCAGTTCATCTCGTTCTTTGACCAATGCTTGAACCGCTTCGGTCTTTGATGACTCGACGTCTGCTGCCTGCTGCTTCAGCGATTCCAACTCTACATCTAGTTCTGCAACTTGAGCTACTGCAGCATCCTTCTCGGTCTCAGTCTTCTCAAGTTTCTCAGTGAGCTTCTTGTTCTCTTCCTCAGAAGCCCATGACTTCTCCTCGGCTTCCCTTTTAGATGAACGAAGTTCCTCTGCTTCGCTCTCCAGTCGTTCTACATCATCAAACGCTTGCGAAACAGTCGCCTTCAGATTCTCAAGTTGTGTAAGTATGTTCTCCTTTTCAGTGGACATAATGACGCTCCTCAGTTGTTGTTGATATACACTGGCTTAAATCAGTTTCACATCATAATTACTTGCTTTGTGACGTATATACTCCACATACTTTTTCTTCAACTCTTTCAGTGGAAGGCCAAAGGACTTGAATGCTTCAAGCTCACCCTTTCTGCGCTTCTTTAGCATCAATTCATTCTCCGAACTTAGCTGAGCATCTTCACAAATCGCGGGGATATTTCGATTCTGTTGTCCACACTTGATGTCAGACTTACTCATCTTTTCTAGTGAGTGTTCGATATCTTTCAACATTCCCCGTTTCTTCCAGAAGTCATCAGTTGTAAGCCCAATAAGACATGCTTCAGGTGTTGCTAGACCTTTGATGTTTGCAAGTTCAATAGAATTTGATTTGATTGTCGAGAAAATTCGAAGTGACCAAGGACTCATATCCACTAAGACGAAGACAGGAACTTCATTGTCAGCTAACCGACGAATCCATGCACGCATATTTCGACCAGGCTGACCAAATAGAGACCCTAAGCCAAGATTGAGATTCTCAGGAAGACCAAGTTCGATGAGATTTCTGGCCATCGCTTCTTTTTCTACGAAGATAGCTGCGTCTATATTGATATCATAGATACTGACATCAAACGGACGAGAAGATATGAACCATCCATACTCACCCGCCTCGGTACAGTTAATCCTCTTACCTGATAGATCTGATAGTGTAATATCACCATAGAATGTGCCCTTGGGAGAGCTCACCACACCAAATTCTTCACGTGGGATAGAAGCACCGTCAATGCGCAGAATCCGCTCACAAAGGTTGATGAGACGATTGGTCTCATTTTGATTCTCTATCTTCAGTACTTCCTGAACTGCACGAACCTTATGGAGATAATAGAAATCACGAAGGCTCATTGACATCCCCTGCTCAAGATGTTCCTTGAACCTTGTAAGTCCATAGACAAGGCCTGCAATTGTCTTTGCACTCTCAACCTTCCTTCCGTCCAAAAATGATGGATTCTCATCAATGTGTCTATACCCTAATCCTTCAGAGTAACTCACGTTTTTCTTCGATGACGAATAGTATCCAATCTCAGGAAACATCCCCTCTGAAATTGTATCACCCAGAGAAACAAGAATTGAATCAATGAGGTCTACTACATGACCACGCTCTAGCGACTCAGTCATTTACATTACCTCCAAGTGAATCGTTAGACCCAAGAAGATTCTCAACAGTAATGCTACAATCTGTAGCTTCACTAAGAATCTTAGAGATGAAGTCATAGTATCCTAGAAGTCGCCCTTCACGTTTTCGTTGTTTAATAACACGATGCTTCTTGCGTACACTCTCCCCAAGTCGTCTAAGGCAATCCATCAGACCCAAGTTAATTTCTCGCCTGACAACATCAACATCAGCAATGTACTCCTTCCCAACCGTCTTGTATGGAACCTTTGTAGAACAGATATGAACCAAGAAGAGGAGAGGATCATCTGTTCGTAGCCCGTAGTTTTTCAGATTCAAGTCACGGATGACCCTACTGGAAACATCTGATCGTTCATCATACAAAAGCGGTATTCGATTGGCAAATCTTAGTAGAGTGATTCCAGGAGATAAATCACCGCCGTAACCAACACCGAGCTCAATGATGAAGGGGTGTCCAGAATGGACACTTGGTGACCGTTTTCGAACAACACATAGTTCTGGATTGAGTCGCTGCATACCTGCTTGAAGTATCTGTTCGTCAGCTGGCGATAGGGCATCAGATGACGGTGCTTGAAATTTAGGATAGGTTTCTAGTGCGTCCATCACCTTCACAAGCTGATCTAGACTGAGCATCTTAGGAGGAGTATTCTGGTCCAAACCTGTATGTTGAAGGAACTCAGAGGCGGTAGTAGAACCTACTCTCTGGAATGATGAGGTCATGAAAGATATCAAACTGGATTTCTTCGTGTCAGAAATCATCTGTTTTAGCATCTCTACATCAATTCCACGGGGATGCGGCTTCATCTCTTTTGGGGGTCGTGGAAGTGTGTCAACGAGACGAGTGTACCTGAAATCTTCACCATCAGGAGTTTCGAATAAGATGGATGCATATGGAACCATAACACTTGTCTGGTTAAAATAATCGATAATCCGTTTCTTACTTCTCAACCAATCACCCTTGAGATGGTAGAAAATAGATGTCCCATGTTCAGTCCTGGACTTTGGGATTTGCTTTTCCTCTAGGATTATCGGTTGATTGGTTTCAATATCAAGTCGCATGAGAAGAGAAGTGTAATGATCACATCCAAGGAGACCTGTTGTTACCTTGATGGGTTTTTGAGTTGTTACTTGCCCATAGAGAAGTGCAAGACTACCACCAAGACCAAAAGTTCCGCGACTCTGTTTGTATTGGAACTTGGTCCCAGTCAGCATCTTGCCAATCAAACGGGGTATGCTATCATGAGGAATGCCAGACCCATTGTCTCGTATAATGAGTTGGAATGTCTGTGGCTCTGATGAAAAAACATCCGACTTTTCATCACCCTCAATCATAGATTTGAGAGAAACTCGAATACCAGGTAGGATACCCATTCCCTCACAGGCATCAAGACTGTTCTCTACCAGTTCCCTCACTGATACATAGAGAGACCTAGCAGGGTTCTCAAATCCCGCTATAGCTTTGTTTCTGTAGAACCATGATGATACTGATAACTCGACAATATCTGGATCAATTTTTCCTGTTGTTAGCAATAGGTACTCTCCCTAAATACAAGTATGTAGGAGGTTGAGTGACTAACTTTGAATCATGGTGTTATGACAGCTACACCTCTAAGAGTGTCATAATATGCCAGGTATGACAAAATAGCCAATGAGTAGTGTAGTGAGAAGAGTCGCTGTCAGTAATACCCACACATAACGATTCCAGGCGAATACAGTACCACCATCAAATGGTTGGAGGGGTATCATGTTAAACAATCCCAGAATAGAATTGATCATAATACCGTACCTTAGGGCTATTCCAAATACCCAAGCCAAAGAACCTGTCAAAATTAAACCACCACTTACTGTGACTAGAACAAGTATTATAGTGACGTATACTGACCCCATTATCAGATTACTCAGAGGTCCAGCGAGGTTGGTTTTCCCATCATTCTCAAGACTTGTAGTGCCAGTTGTATAGACAATACCCGTTCCAAAGAAGGGAAAAGAGGAGATAATCGCTATTGCAGAAAGGATGTACCCCATCTGAGTCATGCGGAACTCACTCCACATACCGTAATGCTGGGCTGTGAATTTGT
>JAEOST010000085.1 GCA_016840245.1 Candidatus Thorarchaeota archaeon | reverse complement strand
CAAGGTCTTGATTGAAGTATTAGATGCAGATGACTCCGAGTTCCTTGAGTAAATGATTACTCATCACTGGTCTTCGAGGTCCAGTCATGTTCCTCGAATATCTCCTCACGTGAAGGAACATACTGACGGCGTTTGTCTTTGGCAGCTTCATCAAGTTTCTCAAAATGCCGTATTGTCACAAATACTGAGTATACACCAAATGCAAATCCAACTAGTACACCAATTAGAGCTCCTATCATCGCAGCTTGCTGACCAAACCACTGTGATGCGAGTAGTTGTCCAATGAATAGGAAAACAATGACTGAACAGGGTAATTCTGAAGCAAGCGCAATCCATCTACCAGCACCTGCGAATCCAGGATCACTTTGTGCACTCTGAGTCATAGTTACAGACATGATTATGCCCATCATATCCCTTTTGGTGCACATTGCCCAACCCTTTTCTTGTACTTTGGTAGCAATAATAGTGAGGTTATCCGATGAAAGTACCCATCAGTTATGGTGACACCAAGATTGACTTAGATATTCCAGAAAAGAATCTGGCTGGAAAAGTTGTCCCTAAGCAACCAAATCTGATATCTGACACAATGACCGAACTAATGAGAGTAATGGAAAACCCACATGGTCCTCATCTCTCTGAGTTAGCAAAGAGCAAAAGTGTCTGTGTCTTGGTTGAGGACCATACTAGGGATGAACCTCATTGGGAACTCCTAAACGCAATCGCTCCGTTCCTAAAACATGCGAATCGAGTCCAATATATTATAACAACAGGGTCTCACGAAGTAGAACATCCTGGTAATAGTGAGATAATTGATCTCATCAAGAAGTCTGCCGATGATGAGGGGCTCTCAAACTATAGAATCAAGATCAACGATTGCCAAGATCCAGATGTTGTGGATCTAGGAAAGACAAGTAGAGGAACTCCAGTAATTATCACCTCTGACGCAGTTGGACATGATGTCTATGTCCCTCTAGCAGACATGAAGGCGCACTATTTTGCAGGGTATTCAAATGCCCTCAAAGACTTCCTTCCAGGAATCTGTGCCTTTGAAACAATAGAGGTCAATCACGCCATGGCACTAGATGTCAACTCTACTTTTGGAGTACATCCGTTTCATCCAGATTCATCTCGGCGTAATAACCCTCTAGCAGATGATATGAGAGAAGCAACTGAGATGATCACACAGAATGCCCAAATCTTCACACTCTCAGTAATCTCCAGTGGACGAAAACTAGTCTGGGCAGATGCAGGAAGACTTGAGCCAGTAATCGCAGGAGGAATCGAGATACTCGATGAAACAGCCAGCTTTCAGGTCAAGCCAACTTCGCGAATAGTTGTTTCACCAGGAGGATATCCTCAAGACAAAAGCCTCTATCACGCACAGAGAGGTCTTGAGCTAACAAAGAATGCAGTGTCCGATGGTGGAGAGATATTATTTCTCGCAGAATGTCGGGATGGTGTGGCTCCTGAGAAGGCCTATGAGAATTTTTACAAGAAACTCACAGCCCCACTTGATGAGGTCATCGGCTCAATCAAAGGACGTTACCATCTGTACGAACACAAGGCGTACAAATTTGCAGAACTCCTCCAGAGAATTTCAGCCCTGCAAATGCACACCATGATAGATCAAGATACAGTTGAGTCAGCCCACCTTACCAAAGTTGAAACTCCTCAAGATACAATTGATGGATGGATATCAGAAGACTCCGGAGTGCAGATCATGGTTCTGGACAAGGGGAACAAATTGGCAGTATACTCTTCCTAATCAGGTCCAGACAATATTGGAGATTGAGCTGTACAGGTTCTTGAATCTCTTGTAACCAGATTCATAGGTTTCATGATTCTCAGCTGTTGGAGTTAACCTATCCCTAGGACGAACCATATGATCCGAAGCGTCTACTACTGACTTGAAGACTCCAACCCCTTTGCATGCAAGAATCGCTGCGCCCAGTGCGGTGGCTTCTTCCATTTGGGTTCGGACTACCGGGATTCCGATGATGTCACTCTCTATCTGCATCCAGACCTTGCTTCTAGCTGCACCACCTGTGACACGAACCTCAGATGTATCCAGACCAAGTTCGGACATGACCTCCAGATTGGTCCGAATCTCATACGATACTCCCTCTAGGATAGAGCGGATGAGGTGATTTCTAGTATGGCCTAGCGCAAGACCAGCAAAGACTCCACGAGCATGTGGGTTCCAATGAGGTGCTCCAGCGCCAGCAAAGTGAGGTACATGTATCACACCTTCAGAACCAGGAGGAATTCCCTCTGCACCTTCAGTAAGCACCTCATATGGATCCATGCCTCGTTCCTCAGCCGCAACACGTTCCTCAAGACCAAGATTGTCACGAAACCATCTAAGAGCTGAACCAGTAGTGAAGATACTGGCTTCCACGACATATGCATCAGGGACAACATGACTACTACATAGTAACCGTCTTTTGGGGTCAAGTCGCAATTTTTCTGAATGTGCAAGGATGAATGTCCCAGTCCCAGTTGTTGATTTGATTGAGCCAGGTCGCACGACACCTATACCTAGTGCTGCACATTGTTGATCGCCGCCACCTGTGATGACCGGAGTTCCCTCCTTTAATCCGGTCTGCTTGGCAGCATGACTAGAGACCGTACCCACCTGTATACCAGACCCTCTCGTATCAGGCATCTTTTCTCTGGAAATTCCCATCTCATCTAGAAGACGCTCAGACCAATCGAGCTCTCCTATGTCAAACAACATGGTTCTACTGGCATTCGAGTGCTCAGTCACAAATTCCCCACTTAGACGGTTGATTATGAAATCATGTACAAGTAGGAACTTGTGTGCAGATTCGAAAGAAGTTGGATCATGCTCCTTTATCCATAGGAGTTTTGGTGCAGTGAAATAAGGATCAATGGTCAATCCTGCAATGGAATACACTACTTCTGGGGTTATTGTTGATTTTATCCAGTCACACTGTGAAACAGTACGACGGTCCTGCCAAACTATTGCCTTCCTAAGAGGTGCACCGGCTTCGTCCACCGGAACAACAGTTTCTCGTTGGTTAGTCACACTGATACCAATAACTTGCTCAGCAGAAATCTTAGAGTCATTGAAGCAACGCTTTAGAGTGCTTACTGCTGAGTTCCACCAAGTATCTGCATCCTGTTCAACCCATGATGGTTGTGGGAAGAAACTTCCAAACTCCTCATAGGAGCTAGCAACGACATTTCCCGATGTGTCAAAGAATATTGAACGAACACCGGTTGTACCAGCGTCGATTGCTATGACAAGTTCAGTCATGTGTTTCACAATAATGTGAGGGGGGATGACGTAGATATGAACACTTCGAAGCGATTTCAGAAAGGAAAATTACAATTCATCTGGTACTCCAACGTAATCCTCGAGAAGATGACGGGATCCTATCAACTGGTGTTTGAGGCGAGGACTGCGTTTGATTTTGCGTTCACGCCTGAGAGCATCCCCACGAGTCTCACACTCCTCCACATATACTACGTAACGCGGCTTGTGTATTTTAAAGTAGGAGGCAGATTTTGTACTTCCTGAGAGATGTTCCTCGAATCGCCGAGAGAGGTCGTTTGTCTGACCTGTATAGTAGGTCCCATCTTCGGTCTCGATTATGTAGACATAGTACATAGTGAAGTCCTAATCTCGGATTGTACGCCGGTATAAAGTCCTTTGGAATACTCGTTGTTTTATTTCAGCAAAAAAACGTCACCGCTTTGATCGAACAATTAGAATCACGAATACAACAATGACAATAACTGAGCCAACAGTGATAGCATATGACACAAGTTCAATAATATTACCACTAGGTAGACCTGTGGCAACGTCCTTATTCTGAATTATGAAGTCACCCAAATCCTCATCGGTTGTAGCGTTTGAAACTTCAATATGATACGTGAGAAGTTCACCTGTTGGTTTATACCAAGTAACTTCTCCATGTAATGATAGTTCACTTGAGGAGTATGTATAATCTGCTGATAGACTCAATGTGTTTTCGGATTCAGATATATTCCCTTGAGCACTCAGCAGTTCCGCTACAAAGGACCAATTACCAACAGGCATGACTTCAAACCCTAAGGTAAGGTCTGCTACGCTTCCATTCATCCAATGGAAGTGGCCATCAATATTGGGGTTTATGATAAACGAATAATCTACAATGGGAGGGATTTCTGGTGTCATAGTCACAGTGTAGTAGAAATCATCACCAGTCGCTAACATTCTAGCGAGGGGTATTGAATGCCGGGCTTCTTGTGACAATGTGTTTGTGACACTGAAGTCAAGACGATCATTATCCTCTACACCCCAACTCAACCCGTGGTTGTTTTGAACTGTAGGAGGCGTGGTTGTTCCTGTTGTTGTTGTTGATTCTGATGATTTCCAGTAATGATAGAAGTACGAGTCGTGCATTGGATTATACTGATACCCCTTCATCATAGCATGTTCAACATGAAAGTTTGTTGCCTGGGAAATCCAAAGATAGGCAGCGTGTTCAACTATCGCCTCTTGGATATAACGATAAAATACCTCTCGCTGAGTCGTATTCAGGGTTTCTACAGCTTCATCAATCCAGCCATCAACCGTTTCCGAGTCCCATCCATCAGAACCATCTAAGCCAATTCTCAAAGGAAAGGTATTATCACTTCTAACAAAGGGATCAATGTAGAAGTCGGGATCAGCATAGTCTGGTATCCAACCCAGTGTATAGATTGGTATCTGTCGCGCTCTAACTTGCCAGAGATAGCTGGACCATTCTAAATCTTCGACATTGAATGTCAATGGTGCGCCTGGTTGAGTTGCATTAGGGTGAGCGAGAATGGCATCAAAAGTATGCACAAT
>JAEOST010000009.1 GCA_016840245.1 Candidatus Thorarchaeota archaeon | reverse complement strand
TTCAGCAATCTCAGTCCATAAGATGTGTGGACCGACTGGTATGGGAGTTCTTTATGGTAAGTTAGAACATCTCAAATCCATGAACATGGCCCTCTATGGTGGAGACACCGTGAGTGACGTTCGTTTTGAGAATGGTAAGATACTTCCTGAGTACTTACCTCCGCCAGAGAAGTTTGAGGCTGGATTACAGAACTATGCTGGTGCCATCGGCGCAGGTGCCGCAGCAGAATATCTTCAAGCTATCGGGATGCATGAGATTGAGAAACATGAACGCGCTTTACTTGAAGTGGCATTGAAACGACTTGGAGATATGGAGCATGTTCACATACTTGGAACTGATAACATCAATATCAAAACAGGCTTGGTCACATTCAATGTCGACACAGTTCCATCTGCACATGATGTCGCTACCTTCCTGAACGACGAACTCAATGTCATGGTCCGCAGCGGCTGGCACTGCGCTGGGCCATTCCACTACCAGATGGGCATCGATCCAAAGAAAGGGACTACAAGAGCCAGCTTCTATCTGTATAACAACCACAAAGACGTGGACACTTTCCTATCTGGAATGGAAATGCTCATCGAAGCAAGCAAATAGAAGTTAGGATTCAATTCAATATTTGGAGATCGCCCAGGGACTCCAGCGAGTCTTCTCTTGTCGTTCCTTCAGATGACGCAAGAGTTTTTTCCTTATCTTGTAGAGCTCACTAAACCGTAGTGTATGGGAGTAGTGTGAAAGTTCTTGCGCAATCTCATCGAATATAGAAATCGGTACATTTCTGAAACAGCCTAGGACGTAATTTTGATTCTTCTTTCCCTCTAAGAATGCTCTAAGAACACCTCTCAGATAGTTTCGTTCTGCAATAACCATGCGAGTAGGACTCATTGCATATCCTATCACTACACTATCGATTATAAAATTGTATAATATGACTATTTGATAAAAAGATGGAGAACCGAGTGTAAAAACTCGGTATCTAACTCACTTCTTTCTGGATCTCTTCCTTCATCCGTTTGATTTCGCTCACAGGATCTGCAAACTCAAAGCCACTTGCTGATAGATCAAATGAATCTCGGTATTTCTTTACACGCCCATAGACAGCAACATATCGTCCAACAACTTTGTCTGCGTTCTCAACTAAGGGCTGCTCATCCTTTCCGGTCTTCTTGATCATCTCATTAGCTTCTTCCGCCGTCATCTGAAGTAGTTCTTCTCCGACCTTGCCGAAGAGTGTGACTCTAATTGAACCCGATCCATCATCTACAGTTATTTTGTATAGCATTCTTGGTTCAGGTTTATCGACCTTGCCACAAGACTTGCAGACAAATCCATCATCTGTTTCTTCCAGCTTCTTACTACAGCTCGGACATGCTTGATATATTGGAGCCATTGTTTGACTCAGATTGACGACAATACCACAAATCTCTGCACTTTTACCCTCCATATTGTCATCAATATCTTCTATTAGAACTCTTGAGGCTTTAGCCATGGGTTGAGCAGCGATTTGTGACACATCCAGTTTCTTGAGTTTTGACCCCTTGGGGTTAATGTGAATCTCAGCCTTACGTCCCACTTGAAATTCCACGCCACCTCGGTATCCTTCTTTCACATATCCATGCAGAATCTTGATGACATCGCCTTCTTTGATGGTTTCAATCTTATCGACATCATCATTCCAAAATGTAACACGTGTTTTACCAGACTCATCTGCAAGAATGATGTTTCTAACCCGTCCCTCTTGCCCATCCTTGTTTGTGAAGGTATTGACGTCATAAACTGTGACAACTTTACCTTCAATGTCAACATCCCACATTCCAGTTGTGAGGTCTACAATAGCCTTCATTCCTAATGGTTCCGAACCACCACCAAACGGAGCTGCTTCGACAGCGTCAATCTTATCCTTGAGACCTCGCTCGACTGAGGCTGCTCGTCCAACATGGACCTCTACCTCAGTACCTTCACGATTCATCCTAGTATTAACACCTCTGAGTTGGATTACTTCTCCTTCATCTGCATTCTCCATCTCTGAGGCTTTATCATCCCAAAAGACAAGTCTAACAGTTCCAGTTTCATC
>JAEOST010000008.1 GCA_016840245.1 Candidatus Thorarchaeota archaeon | reverse complement strand
ATATAATCTTAGAATCTGGGTTGCTGGAGAGGGAGAACCACTCCCATCTCAAAGCTTAGATATCACAGTGGATGTAGAGGGTTCAACAACCGGATTCACTACAACTACGCCCATTGATCCTTCAGCAGCACTGATTGAGATTTGGTACACATTGATGTATACACTTGTACCAGGCATGGGAATTCTCATGTTAGTTCTCGGATATTACATGATTAGGAGGTCAGACTAATGGCAATTCATCCGGTCTTTGTTCACTTTCATACTGGAATACTTGCAGCCGTTGCTGTAGTTGCTTTGATAAACATAATCTTCAGACTTGTCTTTAGAGAGTCAATACAGACACCAGGTACAAGACTGTCTAAGATATTTCATGAGTTTGATATCTTCATTCTATGGGGTAACATCATTGGTTTCCTAGGTCTCATCGCTGGTATGATAACAGGATTCATGGAGGGACCTGAGTTTGGTGGACACTGGTCAGTAACAGCTTTGCTGTTAGACCCATTTATGCGATTCAAAATCCTATGGTCTGTCATCGCACTTGAGATGTTCATTATGCTGATCATTGTCCGAATCAAGGTTGGAGACAAGATCTGGGTCAAGACCTCAACATTCCTCATCTATGGCATCACAACATTCATCGGTGGTGTTCTGATGATGATCTTGGGTGCAATGGGAGGCATTGCAGTCTATGGAACATCCATCCTACAACCTGTTCTTGATTGGATAGGTATTCCTTGGCCATGAGAGATATTGAGGAGATGTAAATGGGAAACGACCTCTTTGAAGCTCTCAAGTCAGAGGCCCTTGACATTGAACCAACGGTATGTGCACGATGTGGTTTCTGTACATTTGTATGTCCAGCATATCTGGACACGCTATGGGATTCCCAATCACCTAGAGGGAAGCTCTACCAACTGAAATCACTCATCAAGAATAACGAACCAATACCATCAGACTTTGCGGACCGTATCTTCAAATGCACACTCTGCGGAGCATGTCAAGAAATCTGCCAGACAAATATACCACTCTTGAGATTCTGGCAACTCGCACGAAATGAGATTGGGAAACTCGATGAATGGCCTGCTATTGTAAAATATATGGACCAATCTATTCAAGGCAGTCATAACATCATGGACCTTGAACAAGATGATAGAACAATCTGGACAGACATGGTCGATGATCTAGTTGAAGACCGAATTGGTGTTCAGGCGGAGGTTGCATACTTTGCTGGATGCAACATCTCATTCAAGGGAACGCTTGCCCATATGGGTGAAAACACGATAAGGCTATTCGATCATCTGGGAATTGACTTCACAATACTCGGTGAGGAAGAATACTGCTGTGGTAATCCGTACTTTGTTGCAGGTGAGTTTGACAAAGGACTCAAGGCCGCAGACCACCACATCTCACGTCTGAAAGAACTTGGTGTGAAGACGGTTGTATTCAATTGTCCTGGATGTCATCGTGCATTTGCAGAGGAGTATGAGCATTTACTCGGTCATGATGCGATTGAGGGATTTGAGTTCCTTAGCTTTTCCCAGTTTGTTGTAAAGATGATGAAGGAAGGTCGTCTAGAATTCACACGAACATATCCACACAAGGTCACGTGGCATGATCCATGTGAATTGGGTAGACACCAAGATATCTACAACCCTGCCAGGGAGATATTGAATGCAATTCCGGGTCTTGAACTCATTGAGATGAAACATACACGTAACAAAGCAGATTGTTGCGGTGGCGGTGGAATTCTCAAAGGGACGAATCCACTGATGTCAGTTCGAATATCATCTAAACGAGTAAAGGATGCAGAAACTATTGGAGCTGCCGTTATGTCAAGTGAATGTCCATCCTGCTCAATGTCATTCAGAGATGGAATTGAAGACGCGAAGTCTGAGATTGAATTCAAGGATCTCTCTCAGATAGTAGTGGAGGCATTGGGAATAGAGTAGGTGATGATGTTGTTGAAGAAAAAACAGATTCAAGACATTGCAGACATAGTCGGTGAGGAGTTCTTCTCAGCAGAGGACTATATGCGTAAACTCTACTCTCATGATATTGCATCTCTACCTGGAATTGTAAACGACATCCTTCAAACAGAATTGGAGGCTGTTGCTCAACCTACTTCTTCAGAGATAGTATCCAATCTCGTCAAGTATTGCTTAGCAAATAGTATACCCATGGTTCCAAGAGGACATGGGACTAGTGGATATGGTGGGGCTTTGCCTACAAACGGCGGCCTCTGTGTCGAGATGACACGAATGAATGAGTTATACAACATCGACAGAGAGAATATGACAATTGAAGTCGGTGCTGGGATCATCTGGGGCAGATTACTTGAACTACTAGAAGATGAGGGTCTCACTGTTCGGGCGTACCCATCAAGTGCACCATCATCAACCGTTGCCGGGTGGGTTGCAGCTGGAGGTTCAGGAATTGGTAGTACAAAGTACGGAGGAATCGATGAGCAAGTTGTTGATCTTGAGGTCGTCCTTCCAGACGGAACAATCATGCGAACCAAAGAAGCTCCGATGGATTTCTTGAAAGATATCCAGAATAAGGACTACACATTCTTCCCAGGAGAAGAGGCATACCAATGGGGACATGTTCAAGATAAAATTTCAGACCTTACCACACTGTTTGTTGACAGTAATGGTACATTGGGCATCATCACCAAAGTAGTCCTGAAGATCATCCCACTTCGAACTATAAAACCATTCGTCGCTTCGTTCCAAGATAGAGCATCCATGTTAAACACTATGTTGGATGTTTCTAGAACTTCCAAACCGCTCTCAACGAAACCATTCTACCTACATTTCGTGACTGACGCCTTCTACGATATGTTGAAGGATATCGGGATGGCTCCTGAGACAGCAGGGCCCTGGTTAGTGCTCT
>JAEOST010000084.1 GCA_016840245.1 Candidatus Thorarchaeota archaeon | reverse complement strand
GGGAGTATACTCGAACTGCAGATATTGGTAAGATTGGTTTCGGTTTAACTGGAATTCTAACATTTGCGATTGGAAGTTTTGCAGTATTCGTTGGCCCATTCACAAGTATTGGAGGCGTTGCCATTTGGCAGCCATGGGGTACAATGATTACAGACCAGTACTACGTAACCAATCCTGGCTTAATCTATGCATTCATGGCTATGCTCATTTATTGGGTGGCGATGTTCCCAAGACTTGGAGCCAAGGAATTACAAATCGCTCATGTGAGGGATAGCACATTAAAGGGTGGAGTAAAGTGGCTTCTTGTAGCAATAGCAGCACTGGGTATCCACTCAGCAGGTCAAGCAGGAAGTGAATTAGCTATCACTGCACCCAATTTCTTCTTCGTCCTACCTGTTCTCCCAGCAATAATACTCATTCTTGTAGGATCACTCTACGTAGGTAATTCTGACATAATAACAGGATTTCCTTTGTTACTGACGGGGTTAGTAATGATAATTCATCCCTTCTCACTGGCATTCCTAATGCTAATCTCATGGATAGCTCTCCTGATTTCTCAGTTTGTCCTATTTCTGGAGACAATCAAAAGAGGCTTTACAAGTTTCTCCTCAGGGTTCCTAACCCTGGTAACCATCGCGGCATCATCAATATTCTTCATTGTGATTCTATTAGGTGGTCTAGGAAGCGGACCCGCAGCACTCTGGCCAACCAATAAGTGGTTCAATGTAGGCCTATTCGCCAACGTCCCAATGTCACTGCAAGCTGGTACAATTCTAGCTTTACCAGTCATTGTCATTCTAATCAGGAATATGGCAATTGGTGGATATGCTCACCTTCGAGGATATTCAGGTAAGACATTGATGGGACTGAGCTTCATGTTTGCAATTATGATTCCAATAATTTCAGGAAGCGACATAGTAATTCATCAAGCAAATATTGGAGCAGCTGTGTTTCTTGCACTGTATACAATCAGTTTTGTGCTAGTGCTGTCATTCAATCTTAACCTAGCTGGTGATCTCGAGGAGAATGGTAATGACTTTGAGGGCTCATTAATCAGAATGACAACAATTGTTGGAATGATTGTTGCAGCAGTCGTGATGATGGTTGTTTTAGGAACATTCGCTGGTACAACGATTTCAACTGTAGTCATCGGGAATGTAATTGCACTTCTCATTACATTCATTGTGGGTCTGGAAATATTGCTAGACATAGGTTGGTTCTTAGCTGGTATACGATTGGGACTCTTCAAGGAAGGCTTCAAGTTCATGAGCATGGAAGAGGCTCAAGCTACCGCACCAACACAAGCATAATCTATTGGAGTGGTTATACCAATGGCCTCCTCAGCAGAGGGCATCGCTCTCAAATCTGAGGGGGCCAATATTGCTTTTCTTTTAATTCATGGTTTCAATTCTAGTGTAGACCAAGTAGCTAGTTTAGGAGAGTTTCTTGAGTCCAAAGGTATTGCGTCCTTTGCAGTTAAACTGGCAGGTCACGGTGCCAGTCCATTAGACCTCCATAATTCGAATTGGGAACATTGGATACAGTCAGCTCTCAAAGGTCTGGAAATGGTAAAATCATGGAATCCGAAATATCTCTTCATTGCAGGTCTTTCCATGGGGGGAGCTCTTTCACTGCTGCTGTCCGCGAGAGAAACAGGTATTGATGGAGTTGTTGCTTTATCGCCTGCTGTATTCGAGGGTTCATTGGTTTCTAAATTTGTCCCATTACTTAAACGAGTAAAACGTTACCGAACACTGGACCTGTCATATATACCTGAGATGTACGATATCTCATATTCCAAAGTAAAGGAGGAATCAACCTCAGCCCTTCACGAGGTTCTAAAACTAATGAAGGTGGTTCAGAAAGAACTGCCCGATGTCACCATCCCTGCAACAATCATCCAGTCTGGTGCTGATAAGACAATAGACCCAAAGAATGGTGAAATTGCGTTCAATGCAATCTCATCAGAAAATAAACAACTGCATATTATTGAAGGAGCAGATCATGTCTTGACATGTCATACCTCGAGATTCGAAGTGTTTGATTTGATTGAGGCGTTTGTTACATCCATAGTGCAAGCTAAAGGGTAGCACCAAGAATTTGATTTACCTTATCTGGATAATCAGTGATGATACCATCAACTCCCAATGATATCAGATTCCTAATGGTGTCCTCATCATTGACTGACCACGGATGGACAAATAGTTCAGCTGCATGCAGGCTCTCAACCATTTCTTGGGTTACAAGTAGATACTTCGGGTTGACCGTACTCGCGGCCATATCCTGAGCATATTCAACGATATTCTCAAGTTCATAGTCAATGATTATTCCTATAGTAACATCACTGTTGAATTGTTTCAGCAATTTCAGACTCTCGTGGTTGAACGATGTGAAAATAACAGAGCTTAACATACCAATCCTCTCAACCATGCTTAGAACATTCTGTT
>JAEOST010000083.1 GCA_016840245.1 Candidatus Thorarchaeota archaeon | reverse complement strand
TATCAACGGAGTTTCTGACACTGCTGCAAGTGGTTCTGGGAATCCAGCATTTGCCAATCTAACTTTCTCAGCTGATTGGGGTATCGGTGGAGGACTGACAGATGGACAGTTCCCCGGTGGAGCAGGTTATCTTAATGGTGATGTAGAGGAGTTGCGCATTGCTAATGGAATTCGCTCTTCAAATTGGATTCTGACTGAATACTCCAATCTAGCTACTCCTGGTTCATTCTATTCAGTGGGAATTGAGCAGAGTCGTACCTCTCCCGAACCTGTTTTCAAAAAGCCTCTAGATGTAACTGCTCAAGCGGGAGTCTGGACTGCCAGTATCCTATACAATGACTCTGGAAGTTCAGTCAATTATCGCGCTGGTTTGTATGAACGTGAGTTCATAGTACAGCACACGACATCATTAACCCTCGACTCTCCTGGCGATGCTGTAGGTACTGATCTCACATCAAGAACTGTAGGCGATATCCTCTATGTTGCAGTCAATCTCACGGATGGAGTTGACTCTACTGGAGTAATAGGTGCTACAGTCACGATGAATTGGACTGACTCTGGTTCACCGACTACAAAGTATCTCCTAGATTCAGGAGATGGACATTATACTGTCGCAGTCAACACTTCCGATCTTTCAACCTCAACAAGGTGGAGAATTAATCTTCTAGCCACTCATCCATATTATAGGTCAAGCTCGACTTTCTTTGAACTTGATCTTTATCATCCCACAGAATTGACCTACGAATCAGTTTCCACAACACCAGTAGGTACTGCTTTCAACGCAACTCTGGTTTATCGAAACACATACACTGGACAGCTCATATCTGGAGCTGATATCACATTTGGTGATGGGTCTCCAGTTACTGTCACATCCGCACAGAATGGTAGATACAACATCTCAGTTCCTACTGGAGCGTTACCAAAGGGTGACCATTGGTATATCTTCAACGCAACACATCCAAGTGAATTGTATGACATGGCGAGTGTCAATGTGACATTTACACTCCGAGCACATTACACTGCAGTTTCAGTAGTTGGAAATCTAATCACAGCCTTCGGTGTAGATACTCCGGTCACTGTTGTATTGATTGATCTAGATACTGGAATGACCATCAACATTGGTGACGTAGCATCCATTACATTCAACGCGCCTGCTCGTACCTATACTGACACATTCTACAATCCAATTAGCTATGATTTCAATTTAGACACCGATACATGGCCTGTCAGCACAAGCACAGTAACAGTTACTGTTGTTATGTCTGACTTAGATTTCAATAATCCAACTGCCTACTCTTTTGATGTTGAGATGCGAGCACATCTGACCTCTGTTAGTGTTACTGGTGTACTCACTCAACCATATGGAAACGATACATCACTTACTGTTGTACTTACAGACTTAGATACTGGATTCGAAGTGGATATCAGCGAGGTTGCTTCATTCTCATTTGCATCCTCTTATGGAACTCAACCTGATGGAGCAGCAGACTCCGCTGTTTTACTAGATACCGATACATGGTCAGTTGGTTCTACTACTGTTACACTAACTGTCACAATGTCTTCTACTGACTTTCAGGCTCCATCTCCATATGACTTCCAGGTCACTATTCGAAGTTTGGTGACAGTCCTCTATCATGAACCAAGTGATTTGATTTTCCCAAATGGTGATGATCTCAATTTGGTGTTACACTTCAACGTCAGTGAACTGGGACAACATTATGGGGATTACATCGATGGATTTGCTAGTGATTTTTCAGTTCCCGGCTTTCCTGTTGCAAATGTAACATTTGTTGGATTGACAAATGGAATGTATAACCTTACAATTGATTCATTCCATTTTCCTGAAGGAACTTATACAATAACAATTGAAGTCAGTCCTTCAAGCTCACTCTATGCACCCGCTTTTGTCGTGGTGATATTTGATTATAGACCTACAAGAAGTGTCCTCACTTCGAATCTCTACACAGTTGTTACACCTTACAATACAAATACCACAATCACGCTTTTCTATGAGGACTTGGATCGCAGCCTAGGCATTACATCAGGAGTGATTACAACTCCCGATACGTGGATTAGTTACGCACATGTCGCTAATGGTAACTATGATGTTGTTATTGGAGTTGCCAGTTTTGGAATTGGAACTCATCAGGTGAATCTCACTGCTGATGCTGCAGGGTATGATGCTCGGAGTGTTATCATCACAGTAATAATCACTCGAATTCATACTGATGCTGACCCTGAACTGATTTCGTTTGACATGCCAGTTGGAAATACTATCATCTTCTATATTGAATTCAATGACTTGGATAATTCTATACCAATACCTGGAGCATCCATAGCTAACAACTGGACTGGGGACATAAGCCTGGATATCAACTGGGCTGGTTCGTATTATTTGGTGAACTTCACAACAAGTGATGCTGACACCTTGGGCGACTATCTAATCTGGTTCAACTTCACCAAGGGTGCCAATTACCAACCAGGTTATTGTGAAATCGAGCTGACTGTACGAACTCATGTTACTATCTTTGAATCACAGAGTGCTCCTATACCAACATCCTACAACGGAATAGTGAACATCTCTGTACGATACTACGATTTTGATAACAAAGTTGGGATTATCGATGATTCGAACATTCAGCAATACATCTGGAACACTACTCATTGGGTGTCTTCAACCCTTGTCAACGATGGGGGTGGCTTTTACACTATACAGATTAGTGCCTCACAGTTCCCACAAGGGCTCCAATCATTCACTGTCTACTTCAATTGGACTGGACCAGTTCAGAAGTACGAGGATAGACAAATCCAGACATCAGTAAACATTGTTGGAGTTGATTCAAAGCTCGCACTCATGATATCTTCAGCCCCAACCGCATATGGCGAGTTAATGAATTACACATTCTTCTACAGTGATCTCTCAAATATTGGAATTGACAATGTAACATCAGGTGGTGGTGGGAATGTTCACATCTCTGTTAGCTTCCAAGGTGAGTCTGTTGATCTCTCACAAGTTGACATCTTTGAGGTTGCAGGACAACCTGGAAATTACTCAATTGGATTCAATAATTCAATCTTTGGACGAATCGGGCTCATCTATATGAATGTCTATATCGATTGGACTGAGAATCAGGCTCCATTCTATACAAGCAGGTCTGATCTAATATCAGTAAACATCTTAGCACGTGACACACTCGTTTCAATCATCCCGCCCTCACCAGTATCATACGGTGAGAATGCTACATTCAGTTTCTCTTTTGATGATGTTACTGGTGAGCTGAACTCCCCAATTACTAATGATTCATCTCTAATTATATCATTGAGTCTTACAGAGTATGCGCTCAGATACAACTCCACAACTAAATTATTCGAAGTGTCGTTTGACACAAGTCAGTTTGGCACAACTCTCGGAGCAAAATCATTCAATCTGAATATTGTCTGGAATGGAGCTCCCTACTATAACAATAGAACAGGAAATTCTGTTACAGTCACGGTTATTGCTAGACAATCCGTTCTGGATTATCAATCACCTGCTCCAACCTCTTATCTAGAATCTGTCACGTTTATAGTCAATTGGACCGACGTCACTGGAGGAGCTATAATCGGAATAGATGATGCGACAATCACCCTATACAATGGTGCTGTCCAGATTCCAAATATAGGATTAAATTACAACATTTCGTGGATTAGTGGAGGGGCCTATGAAATCGAACTCAGCACTATATACTTTGGTTCACCTGGCTACTATAACCTCAAGGTGGAACTTGCATCTGCCAGAACTTACATTCTAGATGTTTCAGCAACACGAACATTCAATGTGCGTGAACGAGTGTCTTTACTCTCATCAGAACCTTTGGACAAGCAACCATACAAGTCCACTCTGGTCGTCATTCTGAACTATCAAGACATTCTCACGCTGAATCCAATTGATAATCTCACTAATCGAGTTACATTTGAGATTCTAAATTCATCCACTTGGTACTATACTATTCAATGGAACGACCCTCTACAACATTACGAACTCTCAGTGGAGACCTACAACCATGTCTTTGATATTGACACCCAATACTCATTGTACATACGAATGAGCTATGACTCTGTTTCACCATTCTATGGCTCAGATGACACCTACATTCTATTTGAGTTTAGAACACGGGCCTCTGCTTTGGATTTGGAGGATCCTCCTGATGCGACTCCATATCTGGACTTTGCTACCTACACTGTATTCTACAGGGATGTTGACAGTTCTGCTGGAATTAGTCCAAGTAGCTTCACAATCCTAGAGGATTCCAATCCTCTCACATTGAATGCTGACTTCTTCATTACAGACCATGGTACTGGATTCTACACGATTAACATAAACAGTACAGCACTGGGACTTGGAACCAGTCTAGTCGAGATTACATCTAGATGGGGTCCTGGCGTACCCTATCATAATGATGCAGACCTAACCTACAGTACTCGAGTGGTGCGTCGTGATGCAGTGGTGGACATTGTCACACCACCAACGTTCACACCGTATCTAGATGACGTGGTCTTTACTTTCACTTACACTGATGTCCTCCGAGGTACTAGGATAACGGGGATTACGGGTTCGGATATTGATGTGTGGGCGAATGGAACTCTCCTTGCTCCGGTTGATTTCACCCTTGTTCAATTTGGCAACTTGTTCCAGTTTACTGTAAACTCGACTAAACTGAGTACTGAACTCATTAGTGGATACAACCTGACAATAACTGT
>JAEOST010000082.1 GCA_016840245.1 Candidatus Thorarchaeota archaeon | reverse complement strand
TCTAGGGGAGCATATACGCACTGCTGCACTACGAGAAGTCATGGAGGAAACAACTACACCTCGTATTCAGAACTACAACCATCGCGGATTTGTTTCCGAGAGGTTATTGGATAGCACAGGATCTTTGATTTCACATTTTCTGATATTTATCGGATATGCAGAGATTGAGGACTACGTTGGAGAGCACACCGAAGGTGAGCTTGCAGTCTTCTCTCGTGATGACATTGAAACAAAACAAAATCAGTTTGTTCCATCTGACTGGTACATGTTTAGGCAGTTTGTTGATGGACCAGAAACGGATGTGTTTTACGAGGCTGAACTTGTGCAGGATGATGGATATCATTTGAATTACTTCCGAAGGGCTGAAGATTGAACGTTGGCGAGATTGAGATTCACCCACTGGGCGCAGAGAGTATGGGAGTTAGGTCTCTGTGTACGAAAATCGTGACCCCAGATATCACACTCCTGCTGGACCCTTCAGCTGCACTATCAATGCGTCACAGTCTTGAACCCCATCCTATGGAATATCAAACATTGATGCATACTCTACAATCTATCTTTGTAGCGGCGCGTCAAGCAGATGTGATCTCAATATCTCATTATCATTTCGATCATGTCAGACCTGGGTTTACTGACTTCAGATACATCTTCAGCTCCCTGGAGGAATTGCAACGAATATTCGAGGGGAAACACGTTATTGCAAAAGATAACAGAGAACGTATCAACCCCTCCCAGAGGAGAAGGGGATTTTACTTCGAGCGTGATGTTCGCGACATTGTAGAGCGTATTGATTGGTCAGATAGTAAGAGTTTCGAATTTGGTGATACTACTGTTTCATGCTCTCATCCTCTCCCCCATGGTCCTGATGATACGCGTCTTGGTTTTGTAATAGCAACAACGATTGAGTACGGGGACAAACGTGTGCTTTTTGCTCCAGATGTCCAAGGCCCTGTCTCTGTTGATACTTGTAGATACATACAATCATGCAAACCAGACCTAGCTATTGTTGGAGGGCCACCAATATACTTGAGTCGATTTCTTATTCGAGATCGAGAAGCTGCGATGAACTCAATGAAAACACTCTCAACATCGATCTCAACTCTCATCATAGACCATCATCTCATGAGGAATGAAGAATGGAGTACTTGGCTCCAACCAGTATATAATGAGGCAAATCAAGTCGGACATAAGGTTTCAACAATGGCCGAACTTGCAGGACTTGAAAACCAATGTTTGGAGGCGAAGAGACCCCAACTTTACAGAGAGCATCCTCCAAGTGAGGCATTCCTACATTGGGTGGAAAGTACTGCTGAATACAAGCAGACACATCTTCCGCCCTTCAGTGAATGACGCAAACATCCAATGGTTGTTTGATGTTGTACTACAAACTGAAATATGGGTTCTTTTTCGAGGTCCACTAACCCCAAAAGTCTCAGATGTGGGCAGACATAGACACTACAAAGTATCTAATACAAATTACTAGTCAACTTTGATAGGTTCTGAGGATATAACAGTCTATACGTTATGATAAATTGGAAATGTGGCGTTCAAAATGATAGGAAGCGATGATAAAAGACCTGCAGACGCTGAGAGCAGCTCTACACGCGACCTACTTGATAGATTCAAGAACGCTATTTCTGAGGCCCAAGAACTCCTCGCCAACGAGGAATACCAACAAGCCATGGCCTTATACTATGATGCCAGTCAATCTGCTGATGAGATGTGTGAACGATTCTTCACACTGTTAATGAAGACAGCACCAAGTAATGCACATCGTACTCTCTTGATTGAGGTACTAAGCTGGCGTATTCGCTACCTTACAGCTCAACATGATTATCACTTAGCTGTTGCACAGACACTCACAGGCCTTCCTCGTGAGGAGTGGATTGCACGTTTGGAGGCTATTTTGATTCTCTCTCAGAGTCTCATCGATAAGCTTCTTCCAGTCTTAGAAGAATCAGATGACCCAAATATACAGAAACGTGTCAGAGACCTCCTTCGAGACTGGGTGACAGGAGTTCGGAAGCTTGTTTCGAATCTGAATAGTTGGGGAATGGCAAGCTCTCAGGCCTCTCGAGTCCTAGAGTGGGCCCTAGATAACGGTCTGGATTCCTAGGTCTCATTGATAGTAATCCTTGCGGAAAATGAGTTGTATCACTTCTCTTTTACTTTAGCCTCGATAAATGAACAAGCTACCTCAGTGTCAGCAAGTTGAGAGTGACTATCAATATAGCAAATCAGGTAGTGATCTTGATGTTTGATGATAATTGGGGCTGGAAAACGTTTCACTTCCTTCAGAGCGCTCTCTGGCACTTTCCAATAAATTGTCTCTTTACAGACAGGGCATTGTAGCCACTTGAGCCCTTCAGCCATCAGTTAACACCTTAGTTTAGTGGGAGCACGCAAGTTGTGATGTCAGCAATCAGACTAAAAACGTTTTCCAGTGTGAGTATTTTTCCACTTTACCTACTTCTCGTCGTCAAGGTCGACGTCCCACGCACCTGGGTCTTCAAGGTCTCTACTCAGAATGGGTCCTTTTCTCAATGACAATGCATCTATGTCAATTCTATCAGTATCAACAATAAGCTCCTCTGAGTCTTCATCCAGATATGCAGGAATTAATCCCTCTGATATTCCACGTCTGACAAGTGTGATTACTCTAGACTTCTCAATCCCTGTACTCTCAGAGAGATTGGCAAGTGTCAACGCGGTTTCTGACTCTAGCGAAGTTCGGACAAAGCCTGCAAAAAGAAGCACAAAGTAGTCTCGAATTGTAGTGAGCCTAGTTTGGTTTTCAGTGTCAGCATAGATATTCTCGATTGCTGTATAAGCCTCTCCAAATTGATACTCGCATAGCAGATTGGCGGCGTTTGCCAACTCCTTCGATTCTCCATCGGTTGTTTTCAAGGCTGCATCAATTAATTGATGAGAGAGCTCAATATCCCCTCCAAGTAGAGCACAGTATGCTCCGTCAACGAAGCGGTGGGGGTTCTTCTCAATTTCTGCTGCCATGATGTATGTTTCAGCTGCGATTTGACAATCTAATTCGAATTTCTCGAATTCACCCTGTTTTATCCATGCATATCCAGCTTTGATGAGTAATGTGGCTGCTCTTGTATATTCATAAACGAGCATTGCATGTTCGTATGCTCGTTCATATGCACATGCTGCTTTCGTAAAGGACTCCCATCTATGCCAGCATTTCGCTGCATCTGTGAATTTATTCATGGCCTCCCTATTCTCACCTGCATCTGCTTTCTTCTCAGCAGTTTCCTCAAGAGTGTTACAGTCTGTGGAATGCATCGAGAACAGAGCTCCTTTCTAGAAACTTGATTCACTCTATTTGCTTCTAAAGTTTGGTGTAGTTAGAAAAAAGAGAGAATGGGTGAGCGAAACTAACGCTCACCGATCAGATGTGATTCTACCATCTTTCATTCGAAGGACTCGTTTTGCGAACTTTGTAAGTTCCTCATTATGAGTGACAAGAACGACGGTCATCTTACGATCTCTATTCAGAGCAGCGATGATCTTCATTATACCCTCGCCAGTCTTCGAATCTAGATTCCCTGTTGGCTCATCACAGAATAGAACTGGTGGGTCATTGACCAAAGCACGTGCGATTGCGACACGTTGCTGTTCACCACCAGAGAGTTGCGCAGGTCTGTGATCACGACGTTCAAGCATGTCAACCTCTCTAAGGACCTCAAGAGCTCGTGCTTCCTGTTTCTCTTTGGTCATTTCCTTACTTGGCCAGAGAACTGATTCCACATTCTCATAGGATGTGAGGTCCTCAATTAGTAGGAATGCCTGGAAGACGAATCCAATCTTCTGAGAACGAACCTTAGGGAGGTCTCTCTCACTAATCAGTGTGACATCTACTCCATCGAGTAGAATCCTTCCAGAACTTGGTTGTTCAAGTCCTGCACTGACATGAAGCAGGGTAGACTTCCCACAACCTGAAGGTCCTACAACCGCGACAAACTCGCCGGGCATAATCTCTAGATTGACATCTTTGAGGGCTGCAACTGTGTTCTTACCCTTTCCATACTCCTTGTCAACTTCTTCTAGTTTGATAATTGGGTTTGCCATTCTCTATTCCTCCCTAAGCGCCCGCATTGGGGGTATTTTCATTGCTCTGTACTGGGCTGCTGCTAATCCTGGTAACTGCAGAAATACTATGATTAGTACTGCTGGGACTAAATATGGCAGTTCGATGACAATTAGCGCTGTAAGGCTAGAAAGTAAGGGGCCAACTCCTGTGACATATGCAATAAGTCCAAGGATATAGACACTTACATTGAATACCAACAGAAATGCTACAAATGACACCAATACAACTTCTCCAATCAACAGAAGAAGGATGTCATTGTTCTGCCATGAAATACATTTCAAAATCGCAATATCACGGCGTCTGAATTGTGCTATCAGTACTGCATAGACTGTTGCGATTAAGAACGAAACAAAAACCCACAGAAGGGGATCTGCACCTGTAGCTCCTGGATCCAATCCCTTTCCAAGCTGGATATAGAGAACCGCATAGATAATCATGAAGAATAGTACACGTTTCTTGGCGCGGAATGCAATTTTAACGCTCTTGAATAGAACTCGCCAGTTCACTTTCATTACCTCCTCATAGTGGCGTAACTTATCCGTCGTTTGAATAAATCACTAAAGTGTGTTGTGGGTGATGAATCCACGATTTCTACTCGCTCTTGGATTTTTCATCAGTAGTTGATAAGTGTGGATTTCCATCAACCCAAAGCTCGCGTCTCAACAGATCCCTGATAGCTACTCTAATTGCTTCACTTCTTGATGGATACATACCAATGTCTACTAGTTTGTCCAGACCGTCTGCATAAATCTCGCTCATTTTTACAGTAATCAGACGCATTTCTCGTCCTCCCGGTAGGGAACACCGGGGTAATACCGGTTATAACCCCTTCGTGGAGGATTATTTTCATAGATAACACCGCGCCATTTAGGAAGGAATCTGTGGTATATGACGCGATAAAGTCTAAATAGAGTCTGCAACATCTTGAATGCGCACAACGCAGGGATGGTCACTGATATTTTCATGTACCAGCCATGTGAAAGTATAGATTCAACATGGGTTTACGAGGGAATATATTGTCGGAGCAAGGTTTCACCTACATGCGGAAGGTTGTAATGATTGGCGCAGGTGGTAGTGGAAAGACAGCTCTTGTAAATCGATTTCTAACCAACAAATTTTCTGAACAGTATATTGTCACTATTGGCTCTCAGTTTGCAGTAAAGACCGTTCCCATAATCGACAACCATGGTGAAGAAGTGGTAGTGAAACTCCTTGTGTGGGATCTTGCTGGCCAAGAACGATTCGACTTCATCAGGTCCAGTTATTATCAGGGTTCGAAGGGAGCACTGCTTGTATTCGATGTTACTAGGAAGAGTACGTTTCTGGAATTGCCCAAATGGATTGACGAGACCGACAATGCCCTCGGAAAAAGAATCCCAATTATTCTCCTAGCAAATAAAGTGGATTTGGTTGAAGAACGAGTCATAGATATTGATATGGCTAAGCGATTTGTTGAGGAGAACAACATAGTGGCATATCTGGAAACAAGTGCACTGACCGGCCAGAATGTCGAGACTGCCTTCAAGATTCTAGCAGAATCGAGTATCAACTAGATTACATATACCGCTAGAATTAATTACAGTTTATTCTCGCTCAGAGTTGTTTAATTTGTATGAAGTGTGACTTATGACAAGTTCAAAATTAGATATTGCACTTCTGGAAGAACTCTGCAATGCCTTTGGCCCCAGCGGTCATGAACATGAGGCGCAGAAAGTCGCCAGAGATAATGGTGCCAAGTACGCCGATGAAGTTCAGTATGACAGAATGGGGTCTGTTGTTTTCAAGAAAGGAAATACTGGTCCAAAAATCATGCTGGCAGGACATATCGACGAGATTGGTTTTGTAATCACTCACATTGAGAAGAATGGCTTTCTCCGTTTCCATCAGCTAGGCGGCTGGTGGGACCAGACTCTACTCACTCAAGAAGTTTTGATCAAGCCATCAAAGCGTGATGAGAAGGTGATTGGTGTCATTGGTGCACCCCCTCCACATGTGCTGAGTGCCGATATGAGGAGTAAAGTTGTAACTAAAGATAAGATGTTCATCGATATTGGCGCTGGTTCAGCGAAAGAGGTCGAAGAGCTTGGAATCCGTGTTGGAGACCCTGCAGTACCATTAGCTACTTTCCGAACAATGAAACGTACCCGGAAAGAGAAGAAGGACGAGGATGACAAAGATGCAAAGGAAGAGACCCGAGAGGTCACTGTTGCTGTTGCCAAGGCCTTCGATGATAGGATTGGAGTATTCATCGCCTTAGAGGTCATCAAGCGATTGAAGGAAGAGAATATTGATCATCCAAACACAGTGTACGCAGTCAGTACTGTTCAGGAAGAGGTAGGTCTCCGAGGAGCAAGAACTTCTGCGCAGATGATTCTCCCTGACCTAGGCTTCTCACTTGATGTTGATATCTCAGGTGATGTTCCTGGTGTTGAAGGGCTCGTTCAGAAGATGGGTATGGGTGTATCGATTTCAGCAGGTGATGGGTCTATGATTCCAAATCCAAAACTGCGTAGTTTTGTATTAGATGTGGCTGAGGAAACTGGCATTCGTCACCAACCAGCATTTCTCAAATCCGGCGGAACTGACGCTGGAATAATACACATCACCGGAATGGGAGCACCTTCACTCTTCATTGGTATTCCCACTCGACATATACACTCCCATCATGGGATGCTTGATATGAGCGATGTTGAGGCTGCAGTAGATCTACTAGTCGAGGTCATCAAGAGACTTGATGAGAAGACTGTTGCTAGCTTTACGGAACTATAATATTTTTTAAAAAGAAAAAGCCTTAGTCCCGAGTATTCGGGACTGGCTCTTGATGGAATTACGAGATGAGCGTACTACCGCTCTCTCTTCCCTTCAATAAACTCATCAACATGTTTTCTAGCTTCAAAGTCGTCCATCTGGAAACGGGGATGCTTGAAGCTGTATGAACTGATACTTGACAGCTCGCCACCTACACCTCGATCCATTGCAATCTTCACGGCACGAATGACGTCGATGATGACTCCTGCACTATTTGGTGAGTCTTGCACAGAGAGCTTGAGATCAAGATTGAGTGGAAGGTCTCCGAATGCCTTTGAACGCATGCTGATATAGCACACCTTGTTGTCTTCTAAGAATGGCACATAATCACTTGGTCCAATCTTGGTAGGCAATTCATAATCAACACAACTGGTCACTGCTTCTGTCTTGCTAATTCTCTTTGAAGCAAGTCTGTCTTCGACCTGCATATTTTCGAAGTCAGTGTTGCCACCAATATTCAGCTGGTATGTATTTTGAAGAATAAGACCTCTCTTGTCAAAGAGCTGTGCCAGAACTCGGTGGAGAATTGTTGCACCTAATTGGCTCTTGATGTCATCTCCCGCACAGGGAATGCCCTTTGCTTCAAATGCCTTGGCTAATGGGCTCTCAGGATCAGATACTATGAATTCAGGAAATGCATTGATGAAACCAACACCTGCATCTAGTGCTGCTTGAGCATAGATACGTGATGCGTCTGCACTACCAACGGGCAGGTAGCTAACGAGTACATCTGCCTTTGACTTTTTGAGTTCCTCCGTCACGTCCACAGCTTGCATCTCATTCTCATCGTACGCGAAGAATGATTCTCTCATATGTGGAGCTACACCATCTGAGATTGGTCCTGGTAAAACCTTCACGCCGGTCTTGGGTACATCAGGTGCGAATTGCACACAGCAGTTTGGCTCGATCCAGATGGCATCAGCAATGTCCAACCCAATCTTCTTACTGTTGGCTTCGAATGCCGCAACGAACTTGAGATCCTTGGGAAAGTAACCTCCCATATCAACGTGCATGAGTCCCGGGATTTCTTCATCTGCCTTAGCGTTCCTGTAATAATGGACGCCCTGAATCAGTGCAGAAGCACAATTTCCCAGTCCTGCAATTGCAACACGAATTTCGGTCATTAATCCATCACCTTATCTAACTATTATACAGCTATAGAATAGTTGTTTCTTTTAAAACTATCGAGATGGTCCCCTTTAGTCTGACTTGTTTTCTGAGTCCAAATCGCTAACTTCTTCCGTTTTGTAATCTGAGAAAAGAACTTTCTTGGCTGCAGAGACAGTCTTTGGTCCAATTCCTGGGACTTCACTCCACTCATCAGTGCGAGAGATGACATCAATTGGCGACCCGAATTTACTGAGGAGACTCTTAGCTCTAACGACATTGACTCCAGGTATACCTGCTATGAAGAACTCCTGCTCATCAGCCATTGAATCAAGCCCCTTTCTTGTCCTGATAATCGGAAGTTTCTGACCCGTCTTTTTCTTCTTCACATCCCCCTCTGTAAGAATTCCATAGAGGAGTCCTGCTGAATGCAATGCATTGAATCCCTCGATTACAGGTATTCCTCTATCACGGATGCTTTGGATCAATGCATCTAACGAGCTGGGATGAATGAAAGTTGCCCGCTCCATTGTGACAAAGTAGGGCTTTCCTTTGGTCTTCTTAGTGCTGAACGGAATATACACACACTTCTTGAGGGGGTCTCTTCTAATCGCCAGAAGATTCTCAATCAGCACGTATGGTTTTTCATACTCCTGCAATGCATCAAGCTGTTTTGTTAGACGAGGAACACCAGAACTACTCCCCTTCAACGTACCGACAAGATCTGACACTGTCTTACGTTCGATGGCTATGCCATCCATACCTAATACGTCACCAATAGGTATCTTTTCAACAGTGTAAGTGATTCCTGCCTTGTCCAACATAGACATGAGATGTTTGATGGAATTCATCCTCTTGCCTGTTGTTTCATGGACATCTATCACAATTTGTGGAACATTTCCAAAGAGGTCCATCTGCATTATTATTCCCCATCAAAGAGTGTCATTACAGCTGCCATAGATACCTCTCTTGCTAGGTTTCTATCTTCAGCTGAACCAAGGATGATTACATCGTCATCCTCTGGTCTAAGACTCTCCATTAATAGTAGGGTCTCATCCTCATATTCTCCGAGAATGTGATAATCATCAGGTGGCATTACAAGCAATCCGTTCTTTTGGATTAGTGTACTTGCACCTGCCTTTCCATACCCTCCTTGGATGATGGCTTCGTCTCTCTGCCTGACACCATCAGTAATGATTGAGGATCTTTTCTTGACTAGGTTTGCATAAGCTTGCTCATAGACTACAAGTCTTCTGACGTCAAGGAACATACCCCTTGGAACATCAATTGATACTCTGTCAAATAATGACTGACCCTCCGACGTGAGTCTCTGTCCTTGCTTACCATCTGCAGTGATGTAGTTCGCCTCAGACAGACGTTTGAGAAGAGTCCGAGCACTTCCCTCTCCTATAGACATTTTCTCACACAACTCATAGCGACCCAATGGTTGTTCTCTGCCTATCATGACCAAAGCAACCGCTGCATGATATGGCTTGAACGCTGGTGCAACTCTTCCATCAGCCGCTTCAGCCAAACTGTCGATTGCGCTTCTCCATGACAACGATAAAACACTCCATCACTTTTGTTATGTCTGTGGCTTTTTACTCTTCGCCAAGAATCATGTTACTTGAAGTCCATATCTCAGATCCGAACTCTCTCTTTAGCGTCGTTTCCAGAGCGGGAATTACAATTGGAAATAGGATGGCGTTCGAAACAACATGAATCAGCATAAACGGTATCAGAGTTACTAGAGTAGTTGAATATGGGATACCCGATGCCCATGAGAATCCGAGAGTCGTTATTAGGTCGAACACAACTGTCATTATGGCACCTGTGAAAGAGATGCTGATAAGAACCAAGGTCGTACGTCTAGATGAACGATCGGGTTTCAGGATTCTGATATCTGGTCCTGTCCCACCTAGGATTGCCCCTACAATTGCTATGAATAACCAACCGACTACTTGGGACAACCAGATCTGAGGAATGAATGCTCCCCATGGATTAAGTGTACTATAGATTACAGACATCAGAAGCGTACAAAAAACTGCCATCTCATATTCGAAAATGAACGCAGTCAAGAAGAGTATTGCAGACGCCAGTTCCACATTCGGAATTCCCACTGTTGAGTAACTAGCAACTAATGCCAGTGCAGTCATGATAGCAGAGATAGCAATCCATCTTGAGGGATGGATAGTGTATTCCACATCTTGATCTGGCATGGAAGTCTCTCCACAATCTCTATCTCTTTTTCAGTACTACAATTACAATCACAACAACGCCGAATCCAGCTAGTGCTAGCATTGAGTACAGAATAAATGGAAATTCAGTCAACGAAGGTGTTGTGTCGGTAGATGTTTGTGATGTCGTCGTAGATGCAGGTATAGCAATATCTACTAGCTCAAATTCAAGGATGTATGGAACACCAAATGAATAACTGGTATTTGCTTTCACAAGAATCCCTGTATCAAGATCATATGCAAGCATTGTTTTCTGTGACTCACCGAAACCTGTAGGGTCTTGTTCGTACTCGAAGACTATGCAGCTATATGTATCATTATTCACAGTGAGCGATTGGTAGTCCGATATCATTGTACCATTTAGATAATTGAGGTGGACTCTCTCAGCAGATGCATACGCCGTTGCATTTAGTTCAACAATGTTCGTACTACCAACCTTCACAACCAATCCTGGCCACCATTCTGTAGATCCCCAAACGCCAAGTGCCAAATCCTTGGCAATGTTTGTATTCGTACTATTTAGTGTTGCATTACCAAGTGCCAATATTCCATGAACCTCATTATCAATTGATGTTATGTTGAGAGTAACCAAGCTTCCTTCTTCAGCATGCCAGTATTCAGAACCAGTCCAGAATAATGAGAAAGGAACATCTGGACTGCTTTTTATCTCCCATGTCACAAATGTGTTCCCGCTAGAATTAGGTATTACATCAGGGCTATAGTCCGAAGGCGCGGCAGCCACACTCACTATCACCAGACCCAATAACATAGCAATAGAGATCAAAACCAATTCATTCTGCTTCATCTAAGTTCATCTCCTTTTCACATAGAATAACACAACTACCAAAGATACTCCTAGTACACCAAACAGGAACGTAGCACCTACGGTGGAGTCATCAAGTGACTGAAGCCCTGTAGAACTCTGCAGAGCTGAGGTTCTTCTCCATACTATTCTATCGCCATCCTCGATGCTAAACAGGTTGACTGCTATGGAGGCATATTCACCATTCACCCAATATTGCCACCACAAATCTAAGTTTCTATCATTAGACGCACCATTAATGCCTGTCACATATGCAAGTTCTGAGAACCATTCTAGTTCAAGATTCGCTATTGATTGTGTGGCGTTAAGAACATCTGTTCCCTCAACGTTTGGGTGTACTACTGATGTACCGTTTCCATAATCAATCGTGATTGAGATACCAGTAGCAAGTTCTGTCTGTGACGAGTGAATCGGATATTCTCCCCCGATAATGAACCCCGAAATGAGGATTAAACCAAGTAAAGTCAGAGGTCCAAGTTCATTCAGTTTCATCACAATCCTGTAGGATATGTTGACCTACGATTTCATGTTTCAACATATATGTTTTGGTCTATGAATTAATAGGATGACTCGCGGTTTCGTGGATGGTTAAGCTGAGAACTCTGCAAGGGGACCAGGCCCATTCTTGGGCCTTAGAACGAACGAACGCGGTTGCAAGTCGCTATCGCAGTTTGTTACATGGGAGGGGTGCTTAACCTATCATACACGCCACGAGTCAATATGATCTCCAAGAATACAATTTCCCCTTGTAGACCTCGCGGAGATTGGGTAACTTCCCTTTTCTTATATATTAATCGATTTAAGAATGGATTAAGAAATGAAATTCAGATAAACTAGTGCTGAACCAGGAATAAACTAGAAGAAGATAACCGAAGCTTCTAAAACCTAGTTCAACTCGACAAGTGATATGCATACTCTGGAGGACACTTATTGGTAGACACTAAACCACGAAACAGCCCTGGCTACCTTTTCGTCCTAGAAGGAATCGACGGAGCTGGGAAGACTGTTGCGTGTGATGCCATTGTTACATTGCTCCAGAGTGATGGCTTTGATGTTGTTCGGCTTCGCGAGCCAACTTCAGAGAGTAAATGGGGGCGGGAAATTCGTGAACGCTCTCCTCGAGGAGAACTCAGTCCTGCTGAGGAACTCGAGTTATATACCAAGGATCGGGATTGGCATATTCAAAACCGCATTAGGCCTGCATTGGAGTCTGGAAAAATGGTTCTGATGGACCGATACTTCTTTGCTAGTGGGGCATATCAATCAGAGAGCACCGGTATTGATTGGAGGGAGATTCTGAGGCGAAATCGAGAGGAGCTTCATGCTCCGGAACCAGATATCATCTTTATCTTGGACATCATAGCAGAAGAGGGATTGAAACGTGCAACCGCAAGGAAAGAAGCTGTAAACCTACAGTTTGAGCGTTTGGATCGACTACTCAAGGTTCGTGAAACGTATCTTGTCATGGCTGCAGAAGATTCAGGTACATACCAGATTATTGATGCCACGCTCGAAATCGATGCGGTAGTACAAGCTGTTTACACAAGTATTCGAGATTATGTTACTATTTGACAAGGAAAATAGCACCACGGACCGTATAATTGCCGACTTTGGGTGCCCAAAAGCCATTCTGTCGGCTTTTTTGTCACAAGCTTTTTTAGTGTGACTCAGGTTTTTTTTGTAAAGCGCCTGTCTGTAGGCACTCGCCACATGATTGGGACCGGTGAGTAATGTGCCCGTAGCAATGTTATTAATTGACTGGGATAGCAAAATCGGTGCGGTTCTTAAAGCAAAAGTCCCTGGTGACTTTGCTGACTACTACCGTGAGGACCTTAACACTGAGATTATGCGAATATTCACCTCACACGCCATGGGTGATGCAACTGCAGGATTCTCTACACTGAGCGTTCGAATTGGTGGGGAAGACTACCAAGTTGCGTCATACTACACTGGTATTGTGAGAGAAGAAGAGCAGTACTGTGTATCATTATTACTAACTCAGTCTGAAGATCCAAAGGCTTACGAAGCCGCGATTACTTCTATTGTATCTCCTCTAACAAATGCAGTCGTTGCAATGACTGATGCTGAACTGAAGGATGAGATTGAGAATACATATCGTAGGATTATCAGACTAGCTGGAATGACCGATGAGTCAAGACTTGCCAGACTCTTTTCTGATGAGGTAGCACGTGCAGTGTTTCCAAAGTTATGGAAAGGTGGTATTTCAAAGGAGGGTCTAGAGGAGTGGCTCAAGATGGTAACAGGTCTCCCAAGTGTAAGCGTTGACTCAATTCTCGCACCATTTGAGGAACTTGGACTTGTCAAGACAGAGTGGGTAGATGAGATAGGGCGTACATGTGTTTTCATGATAAAGGATCTAGAGGTCTTTAGAGCTCCTCCACTTGTTGCTATGGAAGCTGGCTCTTCTGTGCTGGACCCTGAACTATCTGCTGAGTACAAGACTGAAGTTCTTGAGTTCTTGACTGAATGGCAAAAGACTCCCGAGGATACTGTTGCGGTAGCAACAATTCTTGCAGATCCAGATTGCTATGACACCTTGAGTGTCCTGAGACGTCATCCAGTTAGTATTGCTGAACTTGAGGCGACTCTGGGTATCCCTCCCAAGGAACTCAAACAAGCTATTCAGACAATGAAGAAGTACCGTGTGATTGCAGAAAAACGACGGAAAGGTGCATCCGGAGAATATGACAAATGGGTCTTTCTACTCAACGACATTAGAGTTCGGTTGTTCTTCCCAGAGTACTTCCTACATGATCTTGTAGATGATCTGGACCCAGATGAAACCGCAGATATGGAGATGGCTCATCATCATCTTCGACTTCTGAGAGACAACTTCCCACGATAGTTGGTTCGTATAACTCTCGAAGTGTCGAACTTGTTTACGGTCCTTGTGGTGCCTACATATACCTGCGTCATAATAAAAGGCTAGAAGATTTGCGATTACTTTTCATACTTGTGAGTATATCTGCGAATCTCTCAACATCGCCACTATACTATTGTGAATACCGCAAAAATAAGGCATATGAAGCGCGGTTTTAATCCTACGGAACCAATAAACAGCCCGTTCAGCGTTCTGAACACTAGAAAGGTTCATATGTTGATTTTACTCCGCATCAAAATAGTCCGAGTTTCTCGGGCGTCCGCATTAGATGCTCTTACGAGTGTGTGACCAACCCCGTCATAGAACTCGCACTCGCAACACGGTCCCAAACGAGTTCTAGGGATTCTGATCCTTTGGGATCTTTGAATCCAACCTTGCATTGGTCCCCAATGGGGGTTAATACCCCCGAACTATTTGCATGGTCAGGCACTTGAGGAGGAGAGCAGCACGGAGCGGAGGGTTCGCCTCTAACGCGGCTTCGGCCCGGCGAACCACTCTACTTCTCGCGGACAAGGTTCGTACCCGACACGCAATTTGGACCCGCTCTTAATGGGTCCTCACATATCTTCTTCAGTGAACGTTAGATTTGATGTCTATGTTGTGAAAAGTAGCAAGTACTCAGAATCTATTGGAATTAAGCCTAGAAGGTTTAATTAGCAGACCAGATGATTCGTAATGTATCTAGAGCATAACACCATCATCCCCGAGCTGGTGATTGCAGCAAATGATACACAACACATTCCTGGTACGAGAATCCACTGGTGAAGTTCTCGTTTCTAGTCAATATTGGCCTATTGAGATTACATCTGATGAGTTGATGGAGTTCGTGTCAACACGTAGTGAGATTAAGACCGCATCTGGGGAATCCTTTGCTGAACTTCCACTTATCATTCAAGACAACAAAATGGTAGCGTCAGAATGTATCAAGGATGTATTGCTGGTTTTTGTAACGGATGTAGGCGAAGATGAGAAGTCAATAGGGGACAAGATTAAAGACGCTGCAAAAACAGTCAGAAGAGCAATTGCTCAATATGGTCTGGAATATCTAATCACGAATTACGAAGTCATTCTTGAATCATCTATTGTTACTAAACTGAAGATTGCATTAGTGGGTGAGGG
>JAEOST010000007.1 GCA_016840245.1 Candidatus Thorarchaeota archaeon | reverse complement strand
TGTTATGCGCCCCTAGAGAAGAGAGCATTACCTGGAGAAACTATTCATTGTAGTCACTGTGGAACTCCACTCCATTGGACGTAACAAGAGGGGTTCATTTCTACTACTCACAGCACTATTTCAACCGCGTAATTCCCTACTCAATTCTGAGAAAAAGTCCGGTAGTGAACCAAGAAAGTCAGTGAGGGTCATTTTCTTCTTTGTGAGTTCTTCAGGCAGTGTTACATCCAGCAATCTAGCAAGAACCAACACAGTGAACTTAGACGCAGCGCTGATTTTTGAGTACCTACTGATGAAATCACATAGTGATTCAGTTGAGTCCTGATAGATGTCATCTTCTGCAAAATCATCAAGCAATGATACACCGGATTTTGTACACAATTCTACTATACGCTCACGTCCATAGATAGTCTGCCCACGTCTGCTCAGCATTAGAGCCATTTCACGCATCTGCATATCTTCAATACTCATGTATCTTGACTCCTTATTTTCCAGTGTTTATCATCTCAATCCAGAAAGCAAATTCCTCAAACCCACGAAGGTCTTGTTCGGAATATCGCTCCAAGAGATATGTTGTATAAGCACCAACGAGTGATTCTGTGAATTTCTTGAGTTGTTTCTTCTCTAGAAGTCCTACATACTGTGCGAGCAACTTCATCCATTCAGAGTATAATCCCATCAACTGAAGAGGATCTAGACCTTCGTACAATCTAGATTCGTAGTCAATCCACCATCTGTCATCAGTGTGTTTTATCTCTCCTGAAACCTCTGGTACCGAAATATCACTAATTGCAGTGTTTAGATGTCCATAGGCCACTTTGGAGGAGTAAATCTTCTCAGCCACACGTATGGCGATATCAAGAGCCTCCTTCACAAGAAGTATTCGTCGTTTCTCTGATGAGAGAGCCTCAATTGCATTACTCTCAAGTAGATAGTCTATAGCCTGCATCAGATCTCGTTCGTCATGTTGATCTTCTAGAGAGCGGATAATTAGACCAACAGTCCGTCTTCCGTCAAAGAGAGGGACGAGTCGAGGAAGTATTGCTATAACCTCTGGATGCAAGCTAGCTAGTTCTGACCTTTCTGTTGATGAGGATTGTAGCAATCTGTCAATACGTGATGTGGGAATGACTATATCCGTCGGATCTATGATGCTTCGGAAGTTGAGTGAACCAATGGCCCATAGTCTAGAGATCTCAGTTAGAACCTCTTCCCGTCTAAGTCCACTTTCTGCAATGATTCCTTCGATAGAACGCATTCCATCTATGTACGGATCTAGAAGTGTAGCAACTTCCATGGCTAATCGCTCACCTGTGTCGATAAGGAAAGGTACCCAGTTGGGGGATACCTCTCTAAATGACAGACGTTGAATGATTCGTTCTCTAAAGTCATCAAAGTCCTGATGGAGGTCGATTGTGTCTTTCTCATTGGTTGATAGTTTAGACCAAATGACTTCAAACTCACGAATCAACGAGCTCAGTATTGGTGATACACTCTCAAGCCATGTTCCAACACTGATGGCTATTAGATCGAGCTTGTCGCCTGCGATAACTGTGAACAGACGCGCTCCATAGTCAACTTGGAATTCCGATGACCCCTTCTCAATGACCTCACGCGAGAAGTTTTGAATAGCCTTAAAGAATCCAGAAACTAACATCGGGTCTAGATCCATTGCCCGCGGGTCAAGTCTCATGAAGAAATGAGGGATCCCACCTTTGTCCATAATGAGAAGGGCTTGAATGTTATGACCGAGCACCTGAATACCTCTCAAGAACAATGCGAGTAGTATTTCATTTTAAACTATCGAGTGATTCATTAGATAGTTGCCAACCTGAAAACTAGGGTTGATTTCAGCATGCCTAAGAGGAAGAGAAGCATAGTCAAACCGCTAGGAATCATCATTCTAGTGGCAGTGGTTGCTATTGGTATTGTTGCGTGGCACGATGGCCTCTTTGAAACCGTTACTAACATTCGGGATATAAACCAAAACGACATAGCCGCTGGTACTGTTGTCACCATCAAGGGAGAATTAGTACTCCGTGTTGGAAATACATTTACAGTAGCAGATGGTAGCAATGGCGTCTTCTTCACATGGGATGGAGCAAGTCCTCCATTGGAAGCCATCGTTATAGTGAGAGGAACGGTTCAGAATTGGCTATCT
>JAEOST010000006.1 GCA_016840245.1 Candidatus Thorarchaeota archaeon | reverse complement strand
GGGTCAGATACACGTACGTTGGCCCCAGGGTTGAAGACCAAGTCTTGGCTCTCGTGAGTGGCGAGATCGACTTACTATTCGGTTCTGTGGATCTACATGAGTTTCCTACTCTTGATTACGATCCTGATATAGATGTACACAGTGGACAAGGAAATGGGTATTGGTGTATTGACATAAATTGCCTAAAATCCCCAATGAACTACACTAGTTTCCGGAGAGCCTTTGCACATGCTTTCGACAAAACAAGAGTGACGACGGAGATTTTCAACAATCTCTTGCAGCCACACGATTCAATCGTCCCCCATGTAAACAGATTCTGTATAGAGGAGGAGCTGAGTTGGCATTACTACACAAACCAAATACACATTGGAAATCAGATTCTGGATCAGTATGGATTCGAAATTGACCCGGATACCGGCTATCGTAATGACCCCAATGGAAATCCAATTGGTCTTGATGTTGGATATTATTACCATCAAGGACCTTATTCTGAAATGATTGCACAAATTGCGGTCGATACTCTAAATGACCTCCATGTTTGGGCATATTCCATGCAAACAACACCCCCAATTCCCGGTTTATATCCGAAATGTTTCCCTGATATGATAGTACATTGTGTGAGTTTCTATAGCAACAAGGTTGATTGGTTAGGCAATGAGTACTGGTGCGAATACCCGGATATTGATGAAGCCTACTGGTATCCAAGATACTTCAGCAATGCGACATATGACATGTATCGAGAGAACCTTCTTTCTAAACCAAGTTTCTATGAGGTCTATGATGCCGCAGCAGAGATACAGAGGTTGATTCATTATGATGTACCAAGACTGGTCATCTGTCCAAAACTAATCCTACAGCCTTACAGGACAGATAGATTCACCGGACTAGTTGAGGATGTGACTCGAGGTGTGTCAGGAGTCTGGTCTTTGTGCAATATGTACAGCAAAACGGGCAGTCTTGGTGGTACAGTTCGTTTCGGCCTTCGTTGGCCAAGGGTGAATTTCAACATCTATACTGCTAGTCTATACAGCTCCAGTTTATTCTTTGACAACTTCTGGCCAACGTTATTCACTATTGGTCCAAATCTGGAGCTCATCCCAAACATCGCAAGCAGCATGACTGTTGAAAGACATGCTGACAATCCAGACGTTTCTGATGGTCATACCCGACTCACGATAGACATAGTTCGGAATGCAACTTGGTCAGATGGAATTCCTTTGACTGCAAATGACATAGTCTTTACGCAAATTTACGAGCTCGAAAGTGGAGTATTTGGAAACCCTGCAGCGCAAGAACTTGAGGGACTTGTGACTGTATTGGCACCAACTCCGTACAGGGTAGTTTTTGAATACAGCACCGAGTCATACTGGCATTCCTTCAATCAGGCAGTTAGAAAGATCATACCGAAGCACATCTTCGTTCCAGGAGGAATAGGCTACGAGGGATGGGAGGATTGGAGCCCAGTTATTGACACTGAGGAGCCCCACGTGACATGTGGCCCCTTCATCATGGACGAATTCACATCCACTAGAGACACATTGGAGTTCACAATGATAAGGAACCCAAACTACCACTACAAAGCGTCAAATCTCCCAAAAGTCAATATCACGACACCAACGACAACAGATGCAATAGTCCCTATTCCAACAGGTCTCCAGCAATTGACTCCCAGTGCATTGCAGCTCTTATCTTTAGGTATCTCTATCAGCTCGTTAATAGTGATTGTAAATACGACATTTCACATCATCAAGCACAAACGAAGTGAAAACAGCTAGAAGAAATTGGGTTCTGAACTCTTTAGAATTATGATAAAGTGTCATTTCAGATTTAAAGGCCTATAAGCCCTGATTCGGAATTATCTTTGCAAAGGTGCTTCATGGTCATTATATAATCAATTTCTACTAGGTTTTGTCAGGTGATATGATTGGAAGCACGCACAGTAGAGGCATACAATGGAGAACAGATCGTTCTCAGTACAGTCCCTCCTCTTGTCGAGGATGCAATACTACTCTCTTTCGGACACGCAATTCTAGAGTTTGAAGCCACCCTCTATGAAAAGTTCTTACACTTGACGAAGGGTCTTGTTGTAACATGTCCAGAGTTCAAGGAGCATCTCAAGAACATGGAAGAGAGAGGAGTCATCGTTGCAGCAGAATTCATGGGGAAACCATGCTGGGCAAGAAACATGAAACATGGATTCGACTGAAAGATAGAGTAACTCAATCGAATAGGTGTTTGGACACAGGTTGGAGAATCAATTAAAAACTTGCGCCAAACACTAGTCCTATTCTATATCATGTATGAATATTCCATCAGGAGAATTCCGGATGGATAAATAATGAGAAGTGGAAAATCTGTTTTATTGCTGGGCTTGTTGATCATTCTCATAACAGGATCGACCTCAGTTGTAGATAGCAATAACATTTCACCGTTACCAAATACAAGCGTACAGAATATTGCTCAAACTACTACTGACCTCTCCGGAGTCAGTGTGGGAGTATTCGATATTGGCTATTACGACCCCAGAGTAAATGAGAGTCGCACAGCGATTGTCAGTATGCTTGAGTGGATGAATGCTACTGTGATGAGTTTCAACAAGACAGACATCATAAATGGCTCACTCTTTGCATGTGAAGTGCTGGTGATTCCTGAAGGGCTTGGACCAAATATCGAATGGGCTTTGAAAGATGACGGTCTGCAGGCAATCCGTGAATGGATTGCTGCAGGAGGTTCCTACATCGGGGTTAGAGGAAGTGCCGCAATGGCTGTGAGAGACTCCTACTTCGAAGGTAGATGGACAGACTTCGATTTTGCTGTGATCAATGGAACTTCGTATGAAGTCACTGACCTAAGTCCCTTCGTAATGACTAATGTTTCAATCAACAGAGATTGTACAGGACCCGATCTTTCGGAAATGCCAGAGAAACTATGCGTATACTTTCGAACAGGGAGGTATATTCTTCCACATGAGGGACAGGAGCTCATCTACATAGCCAATTACACGCACAACAACCTTCCAGCAATGGTCGCATCATTCTACGGAGCTGGAAATGTGTTCATCTCTAGTCCACACTTTGAGTTCGAGGAGAACAGCAATCGTGATGGAACAGATGAGTTTGATGAGTATGATGACCCAGATTCAGAGTGGCCTTTCATACTGGAGATTACAAAGTGGTTGATTGAATCCTCTCC
>JAEOST010000805.1 GCA_016840245.1 Candidatus Thorarchaeota archaeon | reverse complement strand
TGGGATTAGGAATTTGATTTGTACGAAGATTGCTCTGTGGTACTGGGTCATCAGAAACCATCGGACTAATTGATGACTGATCCACTGAGTCAGTTGTCATAGAAATGGTTGATTCGGGAAAAGGGGACACCATCACTAATCCCAACATCAGAATAAATACCACAAGAATGGAACCTTTGGATGATTTCAAGGGGGAGGACCTCCTGGGAAACACGCGTACCTTATCTCAGGTCTGACACACTTTGGTAGTCGAATGATGATAAAGCTATGTTGGTTGATTGTTATTCTTTCTTCTTACCATATTTCCTGAGATAGTACTGCCTCATCAAGTGTGCTTCGAACTTGTTGATTGTTTTAGCACCACCAAGAAACTCCGACTCGATGAATGCTTTGCAGGTCTTCTCAAGTACAAAAGTGCAAGTGAACGCTTCATCCATATCTCGTCCAATACAGACTGCACCATGGTTGGCCATCAAGGCAGCATTTCTTCCCTTCAATGCTTTCATGGTCTTCTTGACAATCTTCTTTGTGGATGGTAAAGCATAATCAGCAACTCGAATCGTTGGTCCTATGATCTGTACCATGTCATCAAGAATAGGGGGAACCTCTCTTCTAGCAACTGCAACAGTTGAAGCGTTGAGTGAGTGTGAATGGATAACAGCACCAATGTCCTTCCGTTCTTTGTAGACAGCGATATGTAATTTCATCTCTGCAGAAGGTTTGTGTTTCCCTTCCCATGTAATATCATCAGTAGTGAAGTCAACGATTGCTATATCATCTGGAGTCAGGGTCTCGTAACTCATCCCAGAGGGAGTGATTGCCATATTTGTGTCATCGATTCTGCAAGAGATGTTGCCCCATGTTCCGCCAACCAGACCATTCTCAATCAGTTTCGTACCTGCATCTCTTACAACTATCTTGGCATCATCGATATCCATGTCACAATACACCTCAGTAGAGTTCAACTCATCTGAATTTGACTACTTCTTAAACAGTACTCTTTGACAGATGAGCGTGACCATTTGTTAAGACACCCTTCAGTGAGGATGTAGAAGTAATTTTGCTCAAGCAGAGAATTGAATGGTAAAATCTGTTACAAATCAAAGATTTGACTCTATCAAGGTCTCTTGTTCTTAACGAGCATTCTAGAAGCGAAGAAAATCACTCTGTTCTATTATATTGGATTTCTATACATGATTCTTTGATTGAGATGACGGTAAGGATTGAACCGACATGCACAGAATACTCAGAGGTTGACACATCATGTGGTCGCTCGGGGTGTATTGCGATCTATACTGGTGATAACTGTGTGTTCTGTGATAGTGCGCTGGAGACGTTGAGAGAGGCGCTATCGGATTTTGGTATCAGTTCTTCTGTCATCTCTGAAATCAATGTGTCTAACGGTTCTGCTTGCACCTATGATCTACCAGGTGTCATCACACTTCCAACTATCAGAGTGTGTGATCAACTGATTTCTGGACTTCCAGATATTGACGAAGCTAGGTCTCAGCTTATGCATGCTCTCCTCAAAGGGTGCTTCCCAATCTGACAAGAATCGTTTCCATACTACCTACTTCTTCTTCCCCTTTTTCTTAGTAGGACGCATTTGATCCTTGAAGTGCATTATGAGGTAAAGGGCGACCATTCCACCTATGAAAGCTCCCACTCCTATCAGTATCGGCACGAAATCAAATCCGACCACCACTGTTGCAGGAGACCATGGATTCGAGCCTGCAAGATACTCCTCGTAGTTACTGATACCATCACCATCCGGATCCAGACTCGCATCATCGTAGAGTGGATTGAGGTAGTTTTCGACTTCCCATGAGTCGGGCATGGAGTCTCCATCCGAGTCGATGCTATTCGGATTTGTACCCAGCATATACTCCTGATAGTTCGTCAGGTTATCGTTGTCAAGATCGTTGTTGGCATCACCTGAAAGTGGATTGAGACCATAGGTGACCTCAAAGAAGTCGTCTATCATGTCGTTGTCCGAATCCACAGCATCTGGTCGAGTTCCATACATCATCTCGTCGTAATTCGAGAGACCGTCACCATCAAGATCCAGTGCGGAATCATCCAGTGTGGGATCGAGTGAGTTGGCGACCTCGTAAGCATCTGGCATCGAGTCGCCATCACTATCACTGTTGTTTGCTGAGGTTCCTAGATTATATTCATCCAGATTTGTCAATGTATCATTGTCCAGATCAGACAAGCTGTCATTCGCTAGTGGATCAAGACCGTTAGAAACCTCATATGCATCTGGAATCATGTCTGCATCACTATCTTCATCGTTGACATCCGTACCAAGTCCGAGCTCCTCAAGGTTCGTTAGTCCATCAGAATCAGCATCCAATCCTGAGTCATCGAATAATGGATCAAGACCATTATCAACTTCAAAGCCATCGGGCATCGAGTCAGAATCAGAATCATTGTTGTTGGGCTGAAGACCAAGTTGGTATTCCTCAAGATTTGTGAGAGTGTCGTTGTCAAGGTCGTCGCCGCTATCATCTGTCAGAGGGTCAAGTCCATTGTCTACCTCAAACTTGTCAGGAATAAGGTCGTCATCTGAATCCGAGGAGAAGGGGTCAAGTCCGTTGAGAATTTCCCACTCATCAGATAATCCATCCAAATCTGAATCCGGAGCGACTAGTGGATAGAGATCTGAGGAGCTTGATGGTCCATCGATTACGTAGGTTCCACTTAAGTCATAGTCACTCCAATAGTTACCCTGTACAGTAGGTGCATCATACCATGTAGTGGTCGTTGATAATTCGTCATAGCCCTGAATAAGTCCAGCATTGTTGTCAATGAAATAATTATGATGAATTCGACCATCTGTGGTACCATTTGCAAATACTCCGTACCCAGCATTATCTATGAAGATGTTGTATGATATCATTGGTGCAACAGTCTGTGATGCGTTGATTCCATAACGACCGTTGTTTGTAATTTGATTAGAGGTAAATAGATTACCAAGAACAGAAGATGAATCATGATGGTAAATACCATCCAATGTGTTGTAATGAATTTCATTATTCGAGATCAACACATTCTCGATTGCTTCAGCATCTATACCAATAGAGTTGTACTGCACCAAGTTATCAAATACTGTTGATGATGTGCAGTCTTTTACAGCAATTCCGCTAGAACAGTTACTAACCTCATTCCCGCTGACTTCAATATATTCATTATTTTCCAAGAAGATCCCCTGCATAGAACAATTGCGTAAGGCATTGTCTTTCACAACTGCATGAGGGCTCCAATCTATATCGATACCTCTTGAATAGACGCTGCTACTGATTTGATTATCAATTACTTCCACGCCCCATGAAATCTCTATGATGATACCTCCAGAGCGGGGATTCTCACAGGTTGTCCCACTAATTTTCGACCAAGCTGCAGTTTTTAGGAGTATGCCATATTGTTGAACATAGGAACATTCGGAGTTGTAGATACTGATGTTAGTGCAATCCTTAGCAAGAATGCCAATCGCGGTGTAAGAACAATTCTGATTTAGAATTTCTACATCTGTGCAGTTGAACAAGAATATCTGCCCATGTGGCGATGATATTTCTCCACCTCTGAGATGAGTATAGATTCCCAAGGGTCTTCCATTCACTGTGTTCTCAGTAATGTTAGCTGCAACCTTTAGGTTTGTGGCAAGATCAGTTGTACCAAAACTGATCCCATCATTGATGAAACGATTCTTTTCTATACTGAAGTTATACCAATCGGTAAATGTGAATGCAGGATAGTAGCTATTGGAAATCGTATTATTGTAGAAGATGATATCTGCAGCGGCTCCGTATTGAAATGCATATTGACAATTGTCTACCGTTCCATTGGAAACTGTACATAATGCTAGATTGCTTAAAGTCATTCCAACATACTCGCTATTTCGAATCTCACATTGGTCAACTATGTGATGATCGCCTGTTGAGAGGCTGATTCCTATACTACCCGGATTGATAGTTGTGATATTTCGGAATGTATTGTATGTCGACAACTGACAATCTACACCAATTGAATCTACGTCATTTGCCAGGCTGTCTGTAATATGACAATAGTGACTGTAGTGTAGAGAAATCCCAACAGTGGTGTTGGAGCAATCCAACCCAGTTGCATTCACATAAGTGCAGTTGATCATAATCAATTGGCCAGCATTCGAGGGAGCAGTTGTATCATTCTCATGTATCATGTAAACAAGAGGTCGTCCATTGACTGTGTTGTTCTCGATCACATACCAATCATAATCTGCTATACTATCGTGAGCGAGTTTTAACCCGTCGTTGATTACGGTATTATTTGCACAGGTTGCTGCCGTAGACCCTCGGATCATGAATCCATTGCCATTATTTTGTATCGTATTATTGACTACAATTGAAGAATCACATTCATTGATATACATTGCATCCAATACCTGACTGGCAAGCGTGTTGTTTCTGATGATTAGCCCAGTAGATTGATAATAGTTGATTCCAACACCATTAGTCAAGAATCGGTTAGCAGTGAAATTCGCATATCCACAGGTGTCACCGTACATTGCACCGACATGATTTCTCTCAAATGTGCAGTTGTATAGAAGCATGAATGAGGAATGGTCACCTTTGATTCCCCATCCTTGGCCCGGGTCGGTTCCATAAATTTGGTTCCAATTTGTACGAGAGAAAGTGCTATTGTAGATCTCGACTGTCGTAGAGTAGGTATGCCACAAACCATACCAAGTACTCTCAGTACAGTTAGCATTGATGATTGTTAGAAAGTCTGCATCATTCAGATAAAAACCAGCGTCGTTGAATACAGTTGTGCAATTCTGAATCATACAG
>JAEOST010000804.1 GCA_016840245.1 Candidatus Thorarchaeota archaeon | reverse complement strand
GGTCCCAGGCCCAAGCTGCGCGGTAGACGAGCTGACGGTCTGCCTCAAGTGCCATCCATGAGTCAACGGCCTCGAACTGAATCCCCTCGAAGGCGGCTAACGGACGACCGAACTGCTTGCGCTGTTTGATGTAGTCAACACCAATGTCGAAGGAACCCTGGGCTGAACCCAGACAGGTTGCTCCAATAATTACCCTCGCTGCGCTAAAACCTTCCATAGCATGATAGAATCCACGACCGCGCTCACCGATGATATAGTGTTTGGGAATCTCGACATCTTCGATATTGAATCCACCAGTGGAGACACCCATACGGCCCATGTCCTCGAAGAGGGTGGTGGTTATTCCTTTGTGGAGACCGTCACCCATGTTCAGGGGGAGAATGAAAGATGTGAAAGTCTTGTGGTCACCCTTGGGGTCTTCCTTGGCCAGTGTCCAGTAGACACCACCGTATTTCTCTGTCTCAGCGATACCAGAGATGTAGACCTTCTCACCGTTGACGACGTAACCATCGCCTTTTGGCTTGATGATGGTCTTTGTGGAGTTGACGAGATCTGAACCACCAGTTGGCTCAGTAGTGGCAATTCCGAAGAAGAGGTCACCCTTGCAGACCTTGGGAAGGATCTCACTCTTTGCCTCATGAGTACCATACATGTCGAATATAATAGCCCAAGAGGCCTCGACCAGGTACATGACGGGGAGTGCGATTGAAAGGTCTGCGCGTGCAAGTTCCTCAGCTGCGATACAGGCCATGGTCATTGATATACCAGCGCCACCGTATTCCTCTGATACAGTGGGTGCCCATAGCATCTGTTCAGCCATCTTCTTGATGATGTCTCTCGGAATCTCGTGATTCTTATCATAGTCCTGCCAGGCTGGAGCGATGTAGCGCTGTGCAAACTCGCGCACGGCCTCGCGGAACATTTTCTCTTCATCTGACTCTTCGTAGTGCATCTTCAACTACCTCTGCATGTTATAGCATGCTTTGCGGGCGGGCCAGCGTTGTGTCTTGCTTATAGGTACTTCGTAAGGGGTAGTACAATCATTCTAGGTCTTTCACTTAGTGAGGGATTTCGATTTGAAAACCATATTGTTTTAATATTCGGAGGAACGAATACAAACTGAAGGTATAGGAGGACTCAATATTGAAGAAGTACAAATTGAAATTCACTAGTCTTTTTCTGTTCATGATTCTTCTTTCTGTTGGAAGTGTCACATTCAGTATACAACACAAGTTGAATGCGGAAAACAATGGAATTGAGATTTTTAAACCGTCAGATTATACAGAACACGATACAATTCTAATCGAGTCTAATGAAGACTTTGCAACAGAAGGATGGCCAGGCATGGGCACTCCTGATGACCCGTTCATTATTGAGGGGATTAGCATTAGTGATTCATCATCATGTATTGAAATTGATAGCACTAATGTTTCATTTGTGATTCGTAATTGTTTTCTCACAATTACCACTGACTATGGTAAAGCTATTGAATTATCTTTGGTCATGAATGGTGCAATAGAAAATTGTACCATTATCAGTGCAAGTGTTGGAATCCGTCTGTACCATTCGAAATACTGTACATTGGAAGACAATACTATTGAACGCAGTGATTCCTCCTTGAATACATACGCTGGGATTTCAATTTGGGGTTTCACCATTGAGGATTATGTCCATCAAGTAGCAGGCAATCTCATAGACGGGAAGCCACTTGGTTATTTCTTAAATCATGAAAATATCACAATAGATGGAAGTGGCTATCACGGTTTATACCTGTTGAATTCGACCGATGTAACTGTATACTATGCGAATGGATGTTTTATAGCTCATTGCGAAAACTGTGCTGTTGTTGAATGTGATACAACATGGTCCAGACTATGGCTTTATCATAGTGAATATTGTAGTGTGGTCAATAGCACTTTCCGTAGGGGAGGGATATTTCTAGATCATTCTGATTTCAGTATGATTGTTGGTAATTGGATATATGGCAGTTCAGACAAAGGCATTTCAGTACACCATTGCTATGAGTGCACGATAGCAAACAACACAATCTATGGAATCAAGGCGACTGGCATATATTTTGAAAATGGTGAATTTTGTACAATCTATGGTAATAAAATAGGATGGAACTCTCAGAATGCTTGGCATAAAGGATGGAATAATTTATGGAATCATCCATCTGGTTATGGAAATAGTTGGAGTGACTACAATGGGTCTGGTAGCTACCCCATCTATGGGTATTACAACGATATTACTGCATATGACGACTTTCCTTCTGTATGGACTGATGAAACTCATCCAACTATCGACAGTCCCTCAGATGTCATTATTACAGAAGGCACATCTGGTAAACATATCACATGGCACGCTAGTGACACATATCATCTCTCTTACAAAATCATCCTGAATCATATGGTACTGGTTGAAGAACTATGGTCTCACTCTGAAATTACCTTCAGTCTAGATGATTTGTGGGATGACACATTCAATATTACCCTTTTAGTATCCGATGGTGCTGGAAATACTGCAGTCGATTGTGTAAATGTAACTGTATTGAGTGCAGTAACTTCTTCACATACTATAGGTCCAACTGGGACGACTAGTCCATCAACACCAACCACGTCATCACCGGATGCAGGTTTAATGACTGTTGTTGTTCTAAGTGGAGCTATAGGAGTAGTGGTGATAGTCATCGTAGTCTTTAAACGCAGGAGCTGAGGATTCAGATCTGAAGAAATCAATCACATATAGACACACATACTATGACCACAATCCATCATCTGTTTTTTATGAAAATGGGAACACCTCAGATTGACCAAGTATCTCTCAGTCAATCAGAGGACTTTCTACGATTCTTGTAATTATCAAAAGAAGGTCTTAATCCCATTAATATTGCATGAGGAGATGGTTCCAAAACTCAACAAAAAAATCAGACAAGAAGACTTAGATTCAAGTTCTGTCTAGACAAAAGTCACCTCGCGTGGTGAATGGAATATGAGGTCCTCATCTAGTGGTAGATTTCTTGCCTCAATCATCGGAGCATTTCTGATTACTTCTTTTGTGAACATTTTCACTCCGACAATAATGATTCCACCAAAAGATAACGGATTGTCATTATTCAAGGAACCGTTTAGGGTAGCAACTACGTTTGATCCTGGAGATTATCCTGATGGTCTGACGCTAGTAGATGGTGACGTGCTCAACGGT
>JAEOST010000803.1 GCA_016840245.1 Candidatus Thorarchaeota archaeon | reverse complement strand
TTCCCCCGTTCATCAAGTACAGCTGCCATAAGAAGCATGATCAAAAGAGCAGCCCATCCAAACCAATCTACGACTGTTGGAACACCCAAAACGACAAGAATGCCCGTAATTGCCACAAATCCTACAGCGTACTGGATATCATTGACTTTTCTTGAAACGATTACACCAATAATAATAGCAGAGAACAGTACGAGATCCCACTCTGACACTGACATAAGAATACCAAAAAAGACTCCTGCAATTCCAAGAGGAACTCCTGCCAGAGAAGCCAAGTCCATTTCATCAAGGAAGTCATCGCCCAACTTGAGTGAGGCTCCTGCAGCAAAATAAAACGCAAGATACAGAATCCAATCAAGTTCTGTCATTGAAACAGCTCCGAAATCAATAGGTGGCTCCTCAGTCTAACTATGACTCGTCGCAGGGCTTCCACCCTCAGATAGCCAATTTGCATCATCGGAGCCAATATGGTTATCCAATGATTGTAACTTAAACGCAGCTACTCAAGAAAAACTGGAGTTCCAATAGCCTGTCCAGGCAAGTTTGTCCTAAATTTTGCCCGTACTGCTCCACTGTTACCATGGGCACCTATGACCTTACCAAGATACTCCTTTTCAACAGGTGAAACCCATCTGACCTTTCTTCCAACTAAGGAGGCCGCTTGAGATCTAGTGCTGATACTATCGAATATCAGAAGGACCTGATTGGGATGTTGTAGATGCTTTCCTCTGCGATAGCTTGTTACTACGCCTTTGAGGCCCTTCGTGGTTTTACTTTCAGACATGCGGTCTAGCTCCTGCTGGCTGTTCGGGTTGACGCCCTTTGAGTTTCATATAAGACTTACTAAATAGGTCCAATAGCATCCAAGGTTCAATCTGCAATTCCAGGACCCGATTCTTTTGAAGACTTCTCATCAATGCCTCGATAATACATGTCCTCTTTCACTACTTGCTTTCCCTTTTCGATTAGCACATCCCGAACAGAGTATCCGATTGGATCTCTCCGTTGAGCAATCTGAAAAAGTGCAAACCATATCTGTCCATCTGCTCCTGCACCTTCAGTATAGAGCCGGTCTACAATTTCTTTTGCCCGTTCTATCTTGTAATCAGTTGCATTTAGTACAAACATTACCTCATTCTCTTTGTCAGTTACCTTCTTGACACGCCAAGTCATCTGTAGAGCAGTTAGAACAGAAAGTCCAACAACAAGAACCAATATTGGGGCTGCTCCTCCTAATTCATTTTGAACGCCATTTACAAAGGACAGACCAATGATTGTGGAAATGAGAATAATGTGGAACAGAATGCCTTCTCCAAAGACATTCGACACGCTTGATACACGCCAACCATAATACTTTGAGAGGGATGAACTTGGAGGTCTAAAGTGCGTCAAATCGGAGATGTATTTTTCACGACCACTTCGTGTCATAAGCATCCAAATCAACTGGTTGACTATTGTGATGAATATCGCCTGGAAGACCACGGCATCAAGGAAGGTTTGCATTTGACATTCTTGACATACTGATGCGTTTAAGGCTAATGATTCGAGACATGAGGAATACTTTCGGTGTTCTCTCTAGTCTCCAGACATACGCTTGAACTAATTCCTACCATCCAGAAGCCTGAACCGTTGAAGCGTTCCTGTCAGTTTGAATTAATTCTTAGCCTCGCGTGCCTGGGTCTTGTCCTCCCGGAATTGACCTGGGCCGCGACATCATTGCAAACACTTCTTACGAATGACTTATCTCTTTCATAGCAGGGACTGCATTTGGTGCCTACTGTGGACCGTGTACAACATATTGATCTCAAGCCTGAGAGTACGATTCAGGAATTTGTAAACGCTCTTTCTAACGTAGGTGTTCTAGGAGCGGGCCGACTTGGTAGAGCAGCATCTGTTGTGTCTAGGATGTTCAAGGACTCTGACTGTTTTACTTTCCTCTCCATGTCAGGACCAATGGTTCCTGGTGGATTACGGAGAATTTTCAGTCAACTTGTTGAGAATGGTCTTGTTGATGCTATTGTCACAAGTGGAGCAAACATCGTTCACGACCTAGTAGAGGCTTACGGTGGTTCACATCATCGAGTACCCCTGCAGAAGGACGACAAAGAGCTCCGAGAAGCTGGGATGGGTCGAATTGCTGATGTATATGTTCATGAGAGCGGTTTCGAGATCTTTGAGAAGCACATCTACGAGTTTTTGGATGGTCTTCCTAAGGAAAAAATCACAACTATGGCCCCTAGTGAGTTTCTTGGTGAACTCGGTACCACACTGAAGGACCCTGCATCTATAGTTAGACAGGCTGCACTCAAGAATGTACCAATCTTTTCACCAGGCCTCATGGATTCCATGCTTGGTTTTCATCTTTATACCTATAGCACTACCAAGGAACTAAGATTGGATTTCGTCAAGGATCTGCGTATCTTAGGAGAGATTGTCACGGCAACCAAGAAGACAGGAGCTATCATGCTCGGTGGTGGGCTGACCAAACACTTCACTATGGGTAGCACGATACTCCGCGGGGGCCTCGACTTGGCTATTCAAGTTACTCTCGACCGTCCAGAGGGAGGTAGTCTTGGAGGTGCACCTCTAGAGGAAGGGGTCTCGTGGCAGAAGGTTCAAGCCGACGCCAACTTTGAAACTGTGATTGGAGACGCGACGATTATCTTCCCACTAATAATTCTCGGTGCTCTCCCTTAGAGGTCCATCAACATAACCGGCTTCGATACCCTTGCGTAGTCCTCGCCGCTTGAGTGCGCCTACATCCAGCATTATTATTCCCAGTAGGAATGCAATACCAAATTCCAGTAACACAATCAAATCCTTTAACCAGACGCCTGTGAGGAATCTGTAGACTATTTCAACTATCAAGAACATCATGGCAATAACGAGTGAGAACACTATCCCCGTACGAAAAAGCTGGGTTGCACTACTTGCAGATTTGGTGATAGGTTGAAGTTTCATTTCTGGATCCTCAGGTTTCGCCCGTACAAAGCGACCGCTCAAGATTTGGTCCTTTGTGAATGCCTCAAGACTCGCTGGGTCCATATCACTTGCCTTTACCGTGATATACGTCACTCGGGAATACTGCAATGCAGCCCCTCCACTGAACAGTGTAAGGACTGACAAGACTATGATGAACATAATCATCTGAAAAAACATGAGAATTGACAGAATAAAACCAACAATCACCATCACAATCACACACTCAATCTCTGTACTCATGCGTGTTGTATCCAGTATGCCCTTCTTTGTGACTCTCATGGTATGTTTTGCCTGACTCACTCCCACCCATGTTTGAGAAGCGTCTACACTCAGACTAATACCAAAGTGGTCCTCGATGGACTTAATTACATCATCTTTTCCTCTGCCATAGATGGCAATATCGACATTGGAGTTTGAATCGTATACCTCACTACTCAACCATATCTTCTCCCGTGCGTGCTTTGGAAGTCCTATGGAATACCTACTAACCCGCAAGTCATTCGATGTAATCAATTATTCTGTTGCCAATTAGATATAGCATTCATCACCTCCAGACAAAGAAACGTTGGTTCAGGCGCTAGAATGAATAAGATAATGAACGAGTTCTGACCTACAATTGATGGTGGTCAGAATGACTGACAAGAGGAAATATCCAATTCCCTATAGTAAGGAGTCAGTATACTTCCAGTATGCTGTGAAGGACTTCAAACGCGCCAAGACATTCTATTCAGATGTTCTTGGTTTTGAGATAATGTATGACGGCGGAGAGGAGGTTGGCTGGGCAGAGCTCAAGCTTCCCATTGAAGGGGCACGCCTTGGTCTGAATCTTCAACGTGAGGGTGAACTGAAGCGCGGGTCTGGGACGCTTACTCTGGTTGTAGAGGATCTAGATGGCACAAAGAAGTATCTCGAGAGTAAGGGAATGGAGGCAACCGACATTGTCGATATCCCTGATATGGTGTCATACTTCAACACCTTTGACAGTGAGAGTAACCCAAGTCAGGTGGTCTCTGATCCCCGAGTTAAAAGTGAGAAGTGACTGACGAACGTTTGTAGATGTACATTACAAGGGGGAAGAAACGTATTAACTCAATCTTCAAAAAAAAGAAATGACATGAGGACATAATTTTGTCCTCATCTCATAGGGTTACCGAGGAACTCTTCCTCCACCGCCACCTGTTCCATAGTTATTGTCAATGTTGACGTATTGATATAGATAATTCTCTCCAATTGTGACGCTAACATCACTCGGAGAACCCGCATACCATGTGTTCCAGTCATCAAACAAATTACAATCAACCTTCGTATTCTTGAACTTGAAGTCCTGATATGGACAATCATTTGTCCACCATATTTCTTCATAGTCTGTAAATCCGATTATATTTACTCCATTGACGTTGGTGATTCTCTCACATCTGAAGTAATAACCTCCTGTGTATGCAGTCTTATGGAAGATTTGACTACTACCCTGCCAAACAGTAAAGCCAACATAGCCATATCCAATTGTCATTACAAAGCGATACTCTGTACCACTCTGCAAGTACATCTCACAAGGATTGTAGTGATAGGTCGTAGCATCACCAGATGTGTACGAAGTAGTTAAGGACCACTTGTCGTGTGCGTTTGAAATCCCTAGCTGAATATACTCTTTGCTAGAGTCAAAACACGATATCAGTACGTAGAAGAAACCACCACCTGGTATTGATGGGAGTGAAGATGGCATATACATTGTGAACTCAAGTGATTGAGCATATATGAGAATGCCACTCTTGCAGAGACTTCCTGCATACCAGTGAGTTGAACTGCTCTGAGAAGGTATGGCCGGGTGTGGGTATGCTGAAACCGGGTCCGGTACCATCACAGGGATTGCGATAAATAGTTGTGCAAGAAATACAAAACTGGTTATACCTATAGATACGAATAGATACCCCCTTCTATTCCACTTCATTTCAATACACCTCCAAGGTGCAGTTATGATGTTAGATGACTTCCTTAAATTATTTTGTGAAGAAGGTATTGAATAGTTGCGAAACTCAAATGAAGTATGATAGACGGTCTGCCCTCGAATTTGTCTGAAACACAGATCATAGTGAAGTTCTCAATTCGGTGGTTCTTTTTACTAAACTGCATATGCATATCAAATACTTGAATTAGAACGTCTTCTCCTAATGTAATCAATGGCCACAATTGCGATCATACCTACTGAAACCACATACAAAATAATGCCATAATCAATATCTCCTGCTGGCTGAGGGGTGTAGTTTGGATTTTCAAATATGTATAATGTGATTCCTCCCAAAGTCGTACTGGCAATATAGATACAACCATGTTCGTCTGCTTCGATGAACCCGGAATTCTGAAAGTAATACCAATCGGGATTCAACCATCCCTCAAGATGAATAGTATGATTACTGAGCAGATGTCCAGTTGAGTTGTAGTTGAAAAGCACAAACTGACTATAACTCGGTTCATCTGATACGTAAAGGTCTGGATAGTCATAAGTAATTGCAACCAACGTTAGTACTGAGTCCTCTATTCCAAGAGTCTTGGGACCATCATAAATCCTTGGGTGCCATATTGGATCTATCCTGAAAGTAACCATCTCTGTCCATTCTGGAAAGCTAAAAATATATGGTGATGAGAGATTCTCTCTGAATTTGTTAATTTGCCAATAATGCTCTGAGTATGATGAGTATGTGTTGTAGAGACTCCCATCCCCACTAACAATGACATTGCCAATACTCCATGTGCTCCATATTTTGTTGTATTCAGCATCATATTTAGTCCAATTTGATTGGCTAAACACATAGATATAATCTGGAGTCAGGTGCAATCCAACCATCTCGACCCAGATACTCCATCCTCCCGACTCTATGACTTGCGTTCTGAGAACTGCACCCTCATCATCGAACACAATGAGAGTAGAAGCATGAACATCAAGAGTTCTGGTTTCATTCAATGTAGTGTTGTGTATATTGATATCGAACTGGCTGTGTACTAAGGTCAGTACTTGGCCATCAGCATTGACCTTAACAGATATACCGGAATCGTGAGACTCAGAATGGTCAGTGATCTCATTGTATTTGATATCATTAATTCTTACTCCCTCTAACCAATCCATCACACCCGGTTCAAACAACAACCATGATTGCGTACCGTCCCAATAACGGTCCCAAATCATGTTTCCATTAGTATCCCATTTTGTAAGGACAAAGTCTGATAGGGTTGATTCATTGAAAGACAATCCCACTACATAGATAGCATCATCATGAATGGCAATATCGAATCCCCGTGCATACTCGGTACCGTTCCACAATCTTGACCATACTATATCCGCTGATGAGTCCCATTTCGTTAGAACTGTACTGGATACGCTATCTTGGTAGTTGTAGATATTTCCAACAGTATAACAATTACCAACTGCATCATACACAAGACCCTCGCATTCGGCTCCATACTCTGTGGTCCAATTACCTCTTGCAATTGGCTGCAGCACACTTGATTCATCCTGCTCTTGTTCAACCAGAACTCTCAGGCTCATCTCTGATACACTCAATGTGACCGATCCATTGTACTCTAACCATGGGGTTCCCACTGGAGTACTCTCAAAGACCGCTGACGGTGCAAGACCAATTGCATACTGTAATGTATCACGAGGATCTTCCTGAACCCCATACTCATCCTCAATCATTCCACTCCATATATGTTCCATCTCAAAAGCACTGATACTTATCTCTCGCCATTGAAACGCAGATGGATAGGGTGGATATGACTCGTATAACTGAATCCAATTATATGAAGAGTCGATGATCCATACATAGACCTTGAACATGCGGGGTCCCAACAACTCGTCTGCAAAGGAACCGTTCATGCTGATCCGGTAATTCATAGTAAGATTTTTTTCGATTGGATAGTTGTTGATTGGCCAATGGAGATTCTGTGTGAGATAGATGTACTCGTAGCAGTCCGGTAGGTTGTCGTCAGCCTCCTCACGATAGTACAACTCAGTTCCTGATTCGTGTGTCCATGTGAGGTCCACATGACTGCTCTCCTCGATGTGAAACGAGAACTGGTCTGATGCTCCAGTATCGGTAATATTGGGTGAACTTGAGAAATCCGGGTATGGTACCAGTTCTTCTGCTTCAAGTGGAAGGTCGGAATAGTGCGTGACTTGAATCTCAGGTACTGCTACAACACTTACGGATGTCAACTGGAGTAGACATATGATGACTATAACTGGCACACAATATCTTCTCAATCAAACTTTCCCCATGCAATTGAATTGCTGATTCGAATTCTACTTGAAACACTTTATAGTTTACGTCCCTATCAAACAAGACCTTCCAACTCAGTAAGAACGCAGTCAAGGTGCTAGTCCCACATGAATAGTGAAGCAAATTCACGTCTTCCGAACATTTAACCAAATCATTCTAGTAGTTCTACTGCCTCTATTGTAAGGTAGTGTCCAATATGTCACGAAGAACTATTGGCATTGGATTTGTCATTATTCTGAGTATAATCCTACTTGGTCTTCCACTCATCCAACAAGCCGTAAACATGGTTAATACTCAGGTACTCTACCAAAGCCCAGAAGATGGAGAATATGTCCAGTCAGGAGTCTGGTTATGTAAGGAGTTCATTATTCCTGACACATATTCCAACTACTTCGTAGGTGTTGATGGTCTCATGCTCAGTCATTCCTACATTGAGGACCAGTTTGAGCTTGAATTTGGCTATGGCCTATGTAATAGATCGGAGTTTGTTGCATTGAATGAGACTGAGAAATACGATATCTTCGTAGGTTATGGTAGCGGGGCCGGATGGGACCCATCAGGAACGGATTTCACAACAGGACACTTCAGTGTTGACCAAATTGGAACATACATCTGGGCTATTAGATTCATCGACTCTAATACCAATGCAACACAATTCAAGGTTGATTTTGTAGTGACTCTTCGTTCTGGATGGTGAGGACAGGATGAACCTGCACTCGAGTTTGTCTGAGACACAGATCATCGTGAAGTATCCAATTAGGTGGGAACGCAGTCACGCTGCTAGTCCCACATGAATAGCTCACTCTCAAAATGGAATCGAAACTTCACTCATTTAGTTTTGAACCTTTTTCACAATGATTCCTGCGATTAACACTTCTGTAAGAATCACAAGGGCCCATATTACTACTATAGAAGATGAAGCATCCATTTCCTGTGTATCAGTTGTGTTACTGAATGTTATCGATGTTGTCACTGTTGTCGTGTTTATGATTGCTGTGTCTCTGAACTCATCAACTCTCACATATGTGATGACACTAGTATTACCGCTGAACATATCGAATACTGTAAGACTATACTCATACGTTCCTTGATCAAGCCCATCAACTATAATCTCAATTTGGTTACCATCCCATGATTCTGACATGATGAGTGTTCCATTCCTGTGAATCTCATAGCTATGAGGACAGGGAGTTGTTGCATTCCATTCAAGCCAATTATCCGATGAACCGTAGATGTAATCAATATCCACACTGTCTAGAATGGTTGGTTTTCCTTTTCCGGACTCGAAAAACGTTGTCGGAAATACATCTCGACTGTTGGCTCTTCCAGGAATAAGATAGACCCCCGAACCGATATAATCTGACCAATAGTTTCCCCTATTTATCCTGTCATCCCACGTATTATTCGTACCATCATCTACTGCATTATCTTCAGAGTTCCAGCCAATAGCATTTGAATGGATCAAGTTCTTATTACAACTACCATCAAGCACAATCCCGTATTCTTCATTAAAATAGATTCTATTTCTTTCAACTACGCACCTCGCAGACTTCTCCAGTACAACTCCTGTTATGCAATCTTCAACTATACTGTTGCGGACTTTGCATGAACGAGATCTATGTACTCTTATTCCGTATCCAGAAGTCAAAAAGGTGGAGTTTTCGACAGAGCAATTCACACAATATGCAAGCTGAGTACATACAAGCAAATTGCTGAAGGACGCATCTCTCAATATCATCTCACTGCAATTAACAAAGATAGTCTGTCCGTATAGACTCCCATCTACAATCATTTCGTTCTCATCACAAAAATAACCCAGAGGCTTCTCATTTATCATGTTATTATCGAACTCGTGACGCCATGCATCTTCAAACACCTCAAACGCGGCAACAAGATCGTCACATAGCTCAACACCTAGCCATGACTGGAACAAAAAACCACCTCCTGTCATTTTGTTATTTCGAAATACACAGTCAGTTGATTCAAGAAAGCGTACTGCTGGAGTATTCTCACAATGAATGACATTCCCATCAAATAGACAGGACTGTGAATAAGAAATCAAAACTTCGTGTTCGGTATTTCGAATCATAGTATTATTGTAGAATTCACATGTATCACATTTTTCCATAGCAATGGATACACTATTACTAAATAGATAGTTATCAATGATTCTACAGTTGGATGCTCTATATAGGCTGCTTCCAACCCAATTACCTGTGAACGTATTATTAATCACTTCTATTGCATTTGAGTGGTCTATGAATACTCCAGCACCTTTGCCGCTTACAATACATGATATGACAACTCCGTTCCTGATATAATGAAACTCTACTCCATCATAATGGGATAATTCCAATGAACTCAGGATG
>JAEOST010000802.1 GCA_016840245.1 Candidatus Thorarchaeota archaeon | reverse complement strand
GGGAGTACTCCAACAGTACGGATGAATTGCTCCAACTTCAAGTCAAATAGAACCGCTTTCTGCCCAGAGGGGGACATGAAGATGGTATCGAATATTTGACGAGGAAAGTCTTCATTCTGTGTTTCCCTTAGAAAGAGTAGTGCTACTGATCGGAGCGAAGTTGAGAGTTCACATGACGGTTCATAATGTGTCGGATCCCATCGTTTCTCAATTCCATTCTCTATGATTCCAACAGTCCAATATTCAAAGAACTCCAGACCATTGAATTTCTCATGGGGTGAAATAGTCTCAACAAGACGACCATTCATTCTCTCATTCCCAAACCTAGTTGGAACGCCATGGGGTATGTGAGTCGTCCGCCCACAAAAAACATACCAGAATCGTTCAGGTGTGCCTTTGATCAGACCTCTAACAAACTCAGCTGCATCCGAGTGTGATTCATCGATGACATGAGATGGCACCCAGATAGAATGAGTCTCACAACGAAGGAGTCCACAGAGTGCGCATTGAAAGACTTTCTGCCCTTTCTTTACAGAACCTAGGCTTGTGCATTCACTACAATCAGACATCGTTGAAATTACTAAATCCTTAAACACCCAATAAAGCTTCAGGAATTCTTATTCATTACTTATGTCGAAAGCCTTTTGTCAACCATATCAGGAATCATCACTCGGAATCACAGGAGCATGATTGAGAGATGGGTAAAATAATTGTGGATCAAAAGGGACCTGTAGCAACAGTGACGTTCTCAAGGCCTGACAAACTCAATTCAGTCACTTGGGAGATGCTCAAATCTTTTTCACAGAAGACGAATGAGCTCATTAACGACTCAGAGGTTAGAGCAATAGTCTTCACGGGTGAAGGAGAGAAGTCATTTAGCGCGGGATTTGATCTGGATACAGTCATAGGTCTTAGTGGAAGTGAACGCACTGAGTTCTTCATGGACTTGGAGAGTTGTATGAAAGCCATGCGGCATGCTGATTCATGTATTATGCTATCAGCCTGCAATGGTTATACAATTGGATTTGGAGCTATGGTAGCCATAGCAAGTGATCTAAGATTCTTCTCTGAGAATACTGTTTTCAGATTACCTGAAATAGCCCTGAATATCTATCCAGGAGCGGGTGCATCATCAAATCTTCTACACATCGTAGGTCCTTCAAGAGCAAAAGATATTCTACTAACATCACGAAAAATCTCCGCAGAAGAAGCGTTTAGATTAGGCTTAGCTGATAGACTGTTACCTCTAGATGAGTTGATGAAATATAGCTACGAATACATAGATGAACTCATGAAAATGGACCGAGGAATGCTAGATTCCACAAAATCAACAATAAGCAAGATGGTTGGGTTAGATATCACTGATGCAGCAAACGTTGAGTTCACCTACTTTGAAAAATGGCTGAAGGAATTAGAAGAGTAATCATCCATCTGCTCGGGGGAGCCAGATACAAAATTCTGCACCTTCTTCAGGAGTACCAGGTACGCGGTCAGTGACCTCTATTCTACCACCATACTTGTCCACAATCTCTTTAGTCTGATGCAGGCTCACACCACCATAGCGTCGACTAACATCAAAGAGACCATCCTTGACTGCGTCAGGGATACCTTTTCCATCATCAGCAATTCTGGCTTCAAAACCTTGGTTCTTCTCTTCAAGTGTCAACCAGATGTGTTTGTCCGGTCGTGGATTGTGTTCCATTGCATTCTCCATGAGATTGAGCCAAACTTCATCCAGAAATTCATCCGCAAGAACATATGCCTCACTTGTAAGTAGTTTTACTTCAACAAAAGCAGCTGGATACAATTTTGAAAACCTTGCCAGTGATTCGGAGATAGCTTTGTGTAAATCTGCTCTCTGTAGGGGAAGTGCCATCAGACTCTCAGTAGCTTTGACTTTGGAGATTATTTGTTCACATCGTGATGCAGCCTCAGTGACTCCCATCATTATCCTAGTAACTTCTTCCTGAGTTGAAATCTCTTGTACTATCTCAGCTCCACCCATAATCGCCTGGAGCTGATTCCTAATATCATGACCTAGAAGATCGAGGTAAAGCATTGCCCGGTCCTTTTCATATCTCAGTTCCACTTCTGATTTTCTGAGGGCCTCAAGTGCAGCACGTTCATCGGTAATGTCGGTTGTGACTATCAGAACTAAATTTTCAGCGGGTTTAGTAAAATCCCATATAAACCAGCGGCGTTGTCCAGGATGACTCTCAAATGATGCCTCCTCCCTAACAGGTTCACCTGTTTCAAGAACCTGCTTTACTGTTTGGATAACCCATGGATCATCTACAAATATTGATTCAATAGGTTTGCCAACATATTCCATAACTCGACCACGAGATGATGTACGAATCACTTGGTTTACTGAATTCAATAGTATTTGGCCATCTGCATCTATCTCGTAGAGATATGATGGTGCAGGTATTGCATCGAAAGTCTTCCGATATTGCTCCTCTGATTCTCTTAATGCAACTTCAGCATCCCTACGTTTCTGTCTAATATTCGCTTCTGCAATTTCTCTTCGTAGTGCTGGTACTAATCGGCTTAAGTTATTCTTTGTAAGATAATCATGAACACCAATTCTCATGAGTTGAACAGCTATCTCATCAGGAATCGCACCTGATACAATGATGAATGGGATATCCAGACCCTTGTTACCTAGTTGCTCAAGAGCTTCTTCAACACTGAACTCAGGCATCATATAGTCACATAGTATTGCATCCCATGATCCTTGCTCAAGGGCCATCTTCATATCAGCAGAAGTACATACTCGTGTAGCCTGTAGAGTAACTCCTTCCCGTTTAATAGCACGCTCAATGAGGATTGCATCGTCCTCTGAATCATCTATTAGAAGTAGATGGAACTCTTCAGTCAAATATTCACCTCTTGTGTGGAGATTTATTCAGGACCAACCAATATAGCCCGAGAGTCTGGATTGCTTTGACGAATTGATCGAAATCAACTGGCTTCTGAATGTAGCTATTTGCACCCAGATTGTAACTCTCAACGATATCTTGATCCTCTCCAGATGATGTCAATACAACCACAGGGAGAAGTCGTAGCGTTTCATCCTCACGAAGTTTCGCCAGAAACTCCAATCCATTCATTCGTGGCATTTTTAGATCAAGAAGCACGACAACAGGGAGTTCGTCTTCTAGTCCAGAATAGTTGCCTTCTCGTTTAAGAAATTCGAGAGCTTCAACACCATCAGCTGTTACAATAACTTCGTTCATTATATTAGATCGTTGGAGCGCGCGTTTGGTTAGAAGAACATCATCTGGATTATCTTCAACAAGTAGAATTGTCCCATGCTCCATTTAGTCCTCACCTTTCTTTGATAGTGTGAAATAGAAAGTAGTACCCACTCCAATTTCACTATCAGCCCATATACGACCACCGTGGCGGTCTATAATTCTTTTGACGGTTGCGAGACCTATACCAGATCCCTCGTACTCATCACCCTTGTGCAATCTTTGAAATGGCATGAACAATTTATCACTGAATGTTGTATCAAAGCCTGCGCCATTATCCTTGACAAAATAGACGCTCTGACCATCTATCTTTGTGGTTCCAAATTCAATTGTGGGACTCTCGACTTTACTGCTGAATTTCCAAGCATTCTCAAGCAGATTCTTCAACATAATACCCACCATTCGCCTATCGCATCTGGCTCGGATATCTTCAGCGATTACTAGTTGGACCTCTCTAGTAACTTCTAGTGCCTGAAGCTCTGAAATAGCCTCCTCAACAATATTAGACAAGTTTACAGACCCTCTATCTAATTCAGTTCTTGTAACTCGTGATAAGCTGAGAATATCCTCGATAAGTTCACCCATACGAATAGCAGCTTTCCTAACTCTGTGGAGGTAGTCCTTAGCTGGATCATCAAGGGAATCAGAGAAGTCC
>JAEOST010000801.1 GCA_016840245.1 Candidatus Thorarchaeota archaeon | reverse complement strand
TTTGCTGGAATTGATGGTACAATTTGCAAACAAGATGTCTTTGACTTACTTGTCTTCTTTGCGGGAGCTTACTCATCGAATGGAACAGTATACATAGAGGACAGCGGTGAGTTAGATATCAGATATGAAGAGAAATACCTTGAGAGTGGTATAGGAGTTTCTAGTGTACTTCCCATATACATCAATGAAGTACCTGATATCGATCAGTCCATTCTTGTTCGAGATGAAACAGGCGAGATAGACCATACCGTTACTTTCAGCGACTCGTGGATTATTGATAACTCAGCTTTTGCAGACTATCTAATGGGACTGGCAGAATTTTATCTGGGATACAAACTCACCAATTCAGAGAATCCTGTAGATATCCTTCTACTAGATAGAATTTGCTCTGCTGAGATATCATCGTACTATGCAGAAACTTCGAACTTTAGAATAAATCTTGAACAAGATTGTGGACTTATTGGATATGAGATTGAGGGTCGTCAATTTACTACAACTGAGTGGATTTATGCAAGACGTCTGTTTGGTAATCTAGAGCTTGGTACGCCACCACCACGTGGAGAGTATCTCTTGGCACGAATTATTGCTGAATTAATAGATGAAGAGAACGGATTGACTCGTAGCGAAATTATCACTAGATTGAATCTAGATAATGAAATCCGTGAAGCTAGACTCGATAAGGAATTAGAAACGGGAATGAAAGGGAAGGTTACGTCTGAAGGAATCATAACAAGAAGAGGCGACCGATTCCATGTCAAACCAGAGTATAAAGCCCTGAAAAGGAGAGTCAGGTCTCTCGTAGACGAAGTTTGTGAGAGGATGTTCTCGGAGGATGCAAGCATCTCGTTCGATGAACGATTCAAAATCAATGACCGATGGATTACTACAAATGACCTAGCATTTCTTAGTTTGGCATCATTGTTTCTTATGGTGGAAGCAAGCTGGAACAACAGAACATTGCTTGTTGGAGTCGCAAAAGATACTGCTGCAAGAGACCTGAAAAGACAACTTCTTCCGGTTCTCAATCATATTGGTATGTTTGAAGGTGGATTTGATGCTAAAGGGCAAGAGGCTCCTGATACTGATCGAATGATTTTGCAGTGGATATCTCTTCAAGAGAGGAAGAAACTTTCTGTTCCTTGGGCTACTAGTGAGTATGATACTGCATTCAAGACAGCAGTACCTCATCTAGAGAGAAAGAAGGGTCTCGTTTCTGGTGCCAGACGGAATCAGATTTCATTGGAGAAGACATTTGTCAAGTCATACTTCCAATTGTGCGAGGCTCAATCCGATGAAAAACTTCGTAGTAATGTATTGCTTTACGATCGGCTTGTGTATCCTGAGGTCGATATTGAGGATGATCAAGTCATCACTCTCAATCATGATTATGCACATTCACCAGAATATCCTGAGCCAGTTGAGGTAATCTTCCGGCAGAATAGTAACAACCCAATTCAACGATTCATAATTCACCTTTTCAACAAAATGACAAGTATGAGCATTCCAGAACTCTTTGGTCACATCAAACCATTGTACATTGCTGATAAGGTAGCAAAGTACCATTTCCAACACTTCCAGTCAATGGTCGACAGCGCTGGAATGTGGCTGGTAAATAGACCAGAGCTTCGGGAACTCATCTTCTACCTATCTACTTTCCGAGCAAGGAGGGATTCAATTGAGCAAACAAGACGATTTTCCTAACCACTTATTTACAGACTTTGATGGACGATTTGATGGCCGATTAGCTAGAGTTATCCCTGTAGCAGCAAACTACACTTCAGAGTGGTCAGGTTCGGCTGCTCGATACGATTGCAGATTGAAAATCCGATACGATAAGGAACTCATGGCGCAATTGGAAGAAGGGATGATGCTCGCAGTCCGAAATTTCAAGGGACAATCTGACGCAGCGCTTAAACGTGGGGAGAAACGCTATACAATCTTAGTAATCTCAAAGGTTTGGCCACAACACTATGGTCTGGGTGGTGTATCGGATAGTCACTACTACCCATTACAGTTTGAGGTCATTGAGCAGGCAGTACCGGATTGGGATACTGATGACCAAGCAACAATGATGGTACAGATGACTGCAGTTCCTATCAATTTTGATCTTGTAGTGGATGCTGATGGCAATATCGAGTTCAAGAAGGGATTCTCATATCCGCTCGTTGGCGACAAAGTTCATGTAATAAATCTAGAAACTGTAGATTTGATTTATAATTCTCGCGTGAAGGAAGCCCTCGGATTCAAGGCTAAATTCACTTCACCCGATCCACGCAAGGATCCTCGAATTGGTGTTCTGCGGATGTTCCAAGAATCAGACAAGCAGGTTCCAGTCTATGTAGATTTGAACAAACTTGTTCGATACCATTTTGGTGTATTCTCATTCACCGGAGGAGGAAAAAGCAATCTACTCTCAAACTTGTTTAGGAGAATTATCTATCATTCAAAGGATACGAAGCTTGTAATCTTCGATATCAGCTGTGAGTACCCCTTTCTTCTTGCTGATGTTTTCAGTGATCCAAAAATTAAGTCTAAAATCATCCTTGAAGAAGAAGCAAAGACTTCGGATGACTTTGCACGTTCAATTGTCAAGCCACGTGACTTTGAAGAGGATGCAAGGGCTAATGAAGCTCTCAAACAGGTGTATGACAATGGTAACGTCACATTCATTCAATCGTCCAGTACTTCAATTCCAACATATGCTACCATTCTCTCAGAGCTACGAGTAATGCGTGATAGAGATTCAGACAAACCGACCTATATTCATGCTAACGATGAAATCAGATTCAAGATTCTTGATTGGATTGACACGAACAACAAGAGCGAAAGTGACGTCATTGACGAACCATTTGTTGATATGCTCTCAACTGAGGCTACAACAATAATGGATACATTCAAAGTCTTCAAAGGAGCTGGATTGTCCGCTTGGGCAACAACAAGACACACACTGAAGGATCAGATACAGAGAGCGCGGCAAACCAAGAAGACAGCTAAAAGAGGAGTAACCGTAAGTGATATTCGAGCCATGCTTTCAGGACCAGAACGAGTGGTCTGTATATCGATTGCGGAACCTGAAGTAATTCGAGATGTAGTGATTGCCCTAACCGGAGCAGCTCTGAGGTATCGAAAGAAGACCTTTGAGATTAAGCCCCAAATTCTGTTTGTGTTTGATGAGGCACAGGAGTTCATTCCTTCCTCAGCAAGTAGTCAGCTTCTTCATTGCAGCAAATCAGTTGAGCGACTTCTTCGTCAAGGAAGAAAATATGGGCTTGGAGGAGCAATTGCGACGCAGCGTATAGCATATCTCAATACCAACATTATGCAACAGTTACATACCTTCTTTGTAGGTACCCTTCCGAGGCCTTACGACAGAACTGTAGTGAGTAGTTCGTTCCAGATTGATATCAGCATTCTTGACAAGACACTTGAATTTCCACCTGGGTCGTGGTTACTCTCTAGCTATATAGCAACAGGGCTAGATAGTGTACCAATTTTTGTGAAAGCTGACAACGCTGAAGATGTATTAGAATTTCATCTCCAACAATTGGATATGACCTAGAATCAGAATCTATGTGTGCCTTCAAACACAGTATATCTTTTCATTAGGATTATTTCTTAGAAAACATGCTGATGGATGAGGTCTAGATAATGAAATTAGGCTCTTGGCTTTTCATAATCGCTTGTTTCATTCTTCTAAGCGGAAGCCACGTTGGAAATCCAGAACCAGAGTCGCAGAGTAGCAGGTGTAATTCTCAGTTTCTTCCTTCAGTAGAACCAGATACCAGTATTGAAATCCTATCTGATGCTGAATTTGAAAGTCATTCATTGTCAGGTAATGGGACGGTCATTAATCCATATGTAATTTCTGGACTCAATCTCTCTTGTGACGTATTCTGTGTTCGTGTTGAAAATACTCGTGCTCACTTTGTAATAGCTAATAGTACATTCAGCTCATTTAATCGGACTATAGATACACATCTTATCGAATTCTATAACGTATCTAATGGAATTGTGAATAACTGCAATATTTCAAACGGATATTATGGAGTATATATCGATCGTGCTGACTGGATAGAGATAATGAACTGCAATTTTTCTAGTTTGATTTCTCGAAGTATTCTTTCTGTTTATTCATCGGATATAGAAATTGTGAACTGTACATCTATAGGAAGAGAAGATAATCCACATTCCCACTTCACTGCATCGAGTTCTAGTAACATCGATTTTTTCAACTGCTCCATTCTCTATGGACACAAGGGTATTGAAGCATCCTTTTCGAATTCAACATCAGTATTTCATAGCACTATCCTAAATACAACTAGTGCAGGAATAAACTACGGAGATACTTTTGATGGAGCAATCGATTCCAACACAATCGTCAACCATGAGTACTCGGGTGTAATCCCAGTTCGTAGTGAGCGATTAATTATTGAGAGAAATAACATAACGTCATCGTCAGAAATCTGTATTGACTTAGGTGATTGTGTTGATTGCATTATCAGAAATAACATTCTCACATCAGATTCAGACCCGGGTCTAGAAATATTTCATGGATACAATTGTCAAATTGAAGAGAATGAGTTTTACGGCACAGGAGTATTCTTGTTCTATGGAGATGGCGAGCATCAATTCAGTTCTAATCTAGTGAATTCCAAACCACTTGGATACTTCAGGTTTTTTGATTCTGCTATTTTGGATGCTAGCTACTATGGTCAAATAGTATTGTTTTATCCGAGTGATGTTGTTATAGCTAGCGGGTCTATAAGCAACACTTACTGTCCTATCTACATTCGTGGTGGTACAAATGTCAGAATCTCTAATCTGACTCTGAATGATTGTTCATATGGAATCTATTCAACATTCACAAATTCTATAATTGTTAACAACGTTTCAATCAATAATGGTAAATATGGTATCTCGATTTTCTCTCACAATATCAACATATCAAATTGCAATATATCAAACATGTCCCGAGCTGGAATAGATCTGAGTCCCACAGAATCATTGCAGTTGAGAAGATGTATAGCTTCGAGTTGCTTGTATGGAATTTCAATTAGAGGATGTCCATCTCTAATCATCGAATTCAACGAAATAATTAATGTCGACTACTATGGCATCCGAATCTCTTCATGTTCAAATTTCGTTTTGAAAAACAATCTAGTCGTTTCAAACAATTTGTGGTATGGCATATATATTTCAGATTCTGAATTTGGAACCATAGAGAATAATTCACTTCTGAATTGTGGTTTCTATATCTATGGATGGGGTGAATCAATGTATAATCATACTCTTGTTGATAATACTGTAAATTCACAGCCAGTTCTCCATGCATTTAATATTGCTAACGAAAATATCAACTGCAATGATTACGGACAGATTCTGATTTCTTACTCCACAAATTGCATTCTCTATGGTGGTCTCCTAGAAAATTGCTCAATAGGTGTATCGATTAGCTATTGCAACAACTGCACAGTATCTAACACAACAATCCATAATTCAATAATAGGAGTTAATGCGTGGATCACAAATGAGTGTCTTTTCGACAATATAACAATAGATGGAGCAAGGTATGGATTTGGATTTACAGGGTCCACAAATGGAACTCTATTTAATTCGAGAATCACCAACACTCATGAGTATGATGGTCTCTGGTTGACGGATTGTGACATGTGTATTGTTGAAAACACACGTGTGATAAATTCAACACTAGCAGGAATTTATCTTGATGCGTCTGATGACTGCAAATTGATACACAATTGGATAGAAGGCAATGGAGATCATGGAATAATTATTACCAATAGAAGGAACATCGTTTTTGGAAACACAATAGTAAACAATTCAGGGGACGGGATACGGGTCCGGTCCTGGGATTCTTCAATATTCAGCAATAGAATCTACGATAATCAATGCTACGGAATTGAGGTGAATGGATATTGTGAAGGAAATACTTTCAGTCATAATGCATTCATGAACAATGCACTAGGTGATGCGATAGATGATGGTTTGAATTCATGGCAGACAAATTCTTGGTGGGAGTTGAACAGCTCACAACCTTTGTATATTCCAGGAGAGGGAGAGAATATTGATCTATTTCCACGACGATTGAGTGTACCAGACTATCATCCTCCAATTGTGAAAGGTCATAGTCAAATATGGAGTGATAGTTCATTTATTGTTCAGTTCAATGCAACGGATGAGCTTCTCTCTCATTATGAGATATTTAGCAATGGAGTTCTGTTTGATACCGGATTGATAAACACAACAATCGAATTAGATATCGAGTTTGATGGCGCGATTCTTGGATATTATAATATCACAGGTGTATTCTACGATCAGCTCTATGATTGCACAAGTTGCTCTTTAATAATAATACTCGAGTCTGAAAATCAAACAACATGGACTACAACTAGTGAAACAACAACGATTACCGAGGTAACAAGTACATCAATCACATCAATAACATCGACAACAACTCCAACCTCCACAACACCAATACAAAATGGAAATGGTGTACTGAATGCGGTTGTGTTTTCAATCACTGTAATAGGCCTATCTTCAATTATCCTGATTGTAATATTTCAAGGAAGAAAATTCTACAATAACATGAAAACATCAATGGTTAGACACTATTCCTCATACTCATGACCATGTGAAATTGCTTTGTCCACATCACGTAAATCTGCATAGTCTCCAAACAAATGACCAGCCTTCTCTCGCTTGGTTTCAATATAGGATTCGCTTTGTTCTGTGGACTCCATAATATGAGGAATCCTTTCAATGACCTTGATACCGTGTTTTCGTAGTTGCTCCAACTTCTCGGGATTGTTGGTCAGAAGCTTGATTGATTTAATCCCGAGTGACCTGAGCATATGAGCTGCAACACCATAATCTCGCTCGTCGGGCTTCCAGCCAAGGATCAAGTTAGCTTCAATTGTGTCATATCCTTGGTCCTGAAGAGCATATGCCTTCAATTTCTCTGTGAGTCCAATATTTCGTCCTTCTTGGCGCAAGTAGATGAGTATTCCAGTACCTTCATCCTGTATATGTTTCAATGCAGCTAGAAGTTGGTCTCGACAATCACAACGCTTGGAGCCAAGAACATCACCCGTCAGACATTCTGAGTGAACACGAACAACTACGCCGTCTTTGTCCATCACATCTCCCTTTACAAGGGCGGTGTGTTCTTTTCCATCACAGGGACTCACAAAGCCACATATTTGAAACTCTCCAAATCTACTTGGGAGCTCAGCCACCGTTACTAATTGTACACAACAGTCGTATGGGTCACATCGGTGATCGCGACTGGCTTCTAATAGGTGTTCGATTTGCTCAGATGAGAGTTTCATTGTGTCCAATCACAGCCTTCGTAGTGCCTGATTAAGGCTCCATCTATTTAATATATAGCTTACACAAGACGAAAATATCTAGCTAGCAATGGAGGAATCTCTATGAACAGTGGTTTCAAACAAACGCTCGAGGATGCACGTGTCTGGCTGAAAGAGAACACAAAGGTATTTGCCTTTAAGAAACTTGAAAGAGAAATTATCAAGACTGAAGTTTGTGTAGAATGTGGATCATGTGTGTCCATATGTCCGGAAAACGCACTCACAGGTGATACAAGTTCTGGAAAGTATGTCCCAACGCTTACTGGCGAATGTACAGCTTGTGGTCTTTGTTATGCAATGTGCCCAAGAAATGTTGTAGAACGGACAGAGATTATTGGAGATTATGTTGGATTCTGGAAAGCACAAGCAACACCTCGAACTGAAGGAAGTCAAGATGGAGGGGTAGCTAATGTGATACTCCAATATCTTGTTGAAAGTGGTAAAGCAAATGGAGCTGTTGTAGCTTGGAAGAGCGACGAGGAACCCTGGAGACCTCTAGCTAGATTGGTTAAGAATAAAGAAGATGTAGCAGGAAGTGCAGGGACTGTTTATGTCCATGCTCCTGTACTACATGAACTACTGAAGGGATATGAATCTGGAGACAAATCCTTAGCAGTTGTAGGAACTGCATGCAATATTGAGGCCGTAACAAATCTAGAGAATCACCCTGCGGGATACTTTGGAATGGATAAGAAATCGCAAGTATTCAAGGTCGGACTCTTCTGTATGGAGTCGTTCAAATATCCAGGTCTCGTAGAATTTCTGAAAGACGCTGGAATCGAAATATCCAAAGTCACGAGAATGGCTATCAGTGGCGGGAAATTCCTCGTCACGTACAATGGTGGTGAAAAGGATTGGCCAATCGCTGAACTTGATCATATTGCCGCCAAGTCATGTGAGTTTTGCCGTGACCTAACCTGTAAGGGATCAGACATCTCGTGCGGAAATATAGGTTCAGATGAGGGATGGACAACAGTCATATTGCGTACTGAGAAAGGAGAAAAAATCTTTAAAGAACTCGTAAAGAAAGGGTTGCTGACTGCTGAACCTCTTGAAGAGAAGAGTATACGTCTCGTTGAGAGAATTGCCCGAAGCAAAGCGATGAAGCATTACAAACACTAAATCCTGAGCTGTTGATGCTCAAGTTCGAGTATTCAACGCTTTGTTCTTGTCCGGAAGTACAGTGCGACAATTACTAGCAATGATAGGAAGCCTAGTCCTAGAAGTCCAACCCAAATCAAGCCAGGTGTTTGAGGAGGCAGGACTCCTGTTACTGTGTGTTCATACCATTCAGATGTGATTATGTTCTCCGCTGTAGAATTATCCTGAGCAGTGATGCGATATTGAACCACAGTACCTAAGATAAACTCACCAATATTAGCACTATATAGACCCGATCCCAGAAGCTCCATCTCATCAGTCTCAGTGGTTGTATTGGTGGTAGTTCTCCACTCAACTGACATCATCTTGATACCATTCGTATCGGAGGCGTATCCTTGAATGATAATTGTGTTACTGGATGCAGTCGCAAAAGCTTCGATTGTTGTGATCTCAGCAAGATATGGTAACTGTGAATCAGGTGTGACATTGACTAACACAATATCTACTGAAACATGTTCAAAGTAGTCAATGAGTGTTAGATTGAATATGTACTCTCCGGGTTCATAACCATCAACATTGATAGTAACATTCTCTCCATACCATCTACCATCACTAAGAATCTCATCGTTTCTCGTTAAGATTGAAGAAATTGGATTACTCTCTTCTGCAGACCACTCAAGTGTGTATCCAGTTATACCCTCTTCATATGTTAGATCACCAGGGGATGTGATGTTTGGAGACCTGATGTCATGATAGATTGTAAAGTTGACTGTATCAGATACATTCCGACCATTTACATCATATAGAGTGAGTTCATAGCTGTAGTTACCAACGTACAATTCATGAACTGGAAATGCGATGTCATCACCATCAGGGTTATTGAGTATCCACTCGACCAATGTGATATTTAATGGAGGATCGTGAACTAGAGAAGCATTCCCATAAGATGGGTCATTGCTGATTATTGTCACATTCAAAGTGTAGTTTAATGGATTGCTGTCATAAACATGCCAAGTCACGTAGTAAGGACTGTCACCGAATTCAAAGGTGAAATCATCAGGAGAGTCGATTTCAGGATCAGAAATATCTTCATAGACAGTGACATTCACTGAACTTGTTGAAATGTGACCCAATGTGTCATTCACCCATAAGGTGTACATGTACCATTTGGGTGCTTCAAGTCCATCTATATTAATTGAAAAATTAGACCCGTCCCAAGGACCGTCTGCTACAACTGTCACATTTGTTAGATCATCACTGGGATAACTAGTGATATTGTATGTATCGGGGT
>JAEOST010000800.1 GCA_016840245.1 Candidatus Thorarchaeota archaeon | reverse complement strand
TGGTTATGAGGTTCATACACTGGGTTCCAACCCTCTCTCCATAGACTCGGACAATGACACCCTACTTGACGGATTTGAGGTACTCCAATTTGGAACTGACCCAACTTTACCAGACACAGATTTTGATGGCATGACAGATTATGAGGAGTACATCGCTGGTACGAACCCACTGGTGGCGGACGCGAATGATGATGCAGATGGGGATGGTGTATCGAACATCGATGAGTGGAATGCGGGGACGGACATCTTTGACCCTGACAGTGATCATGATGGAATCTCAGATCTTCACGATCAAAACCCACTGAGGTATGATGTGCCTGTACCGATTACTGAGTTCATGATGATTGGAGCGTTAATGGTGGGAAGCATAGTGCCCGCTCTTGCGGTGGTTCTCTTTAATGAGAGGATGTTCCGCAGGACTAGAGGTTCACCGAGGAGGGGACCTGAAGAAGAATATGATGATACAAGGGAGGAATAGTGATGCAGTTTATGGTAGACATGTTACAGATAGTAGCACTGGGAGCAGCAATAACACTTGGTTTGCTGTTGTTGATCACTGTGCTGAGACTGAGAAAAGTGAAGACGATGACCGCGAATCTCAAGGTTCAGATAGAGGAGGGTACGGACCTATGAGTAAACGATTGTTGATGGTTGCATGGCTCATGGTCATGCTTGTGACACCCATGCTTCAGGGATGGACCTCGCCAACGGCGATGCAAAGTGAGTATGTTCTTGAATTAGGGGGAGCTGAGTTGGCTCAATCCTCCGGGTACTCAGGAGTGATACCAATGGACCTGAGTGTAATGGTGGGTGATTCTGGGAATGACCTGACCAATGCCTTCAATTTTCTGGCTGCAGTGCCCTTCGCGATACGTTCAAACAGCACCCACACAGCATCCGGGCTCCTTCTTCCTGATGACATCGAGAGTTATGCCTCTCCACTTGATGACTGGCTTGACCTTCTTGGAGGTTCATTGAACGAACTAGTGTTTCTGGGTGATGTGCAGAATACTGACCACCTAGCATTGACATCAATCGCAGACTCTCATACTTCAATAACTGGAGCAGACCACATAGCGATGGCTGCCAACTTGGCTCAGGAATTCTTTGTCGGAAGCTCTTCTGTTGTTCTAGTGGAAGCCCCTTATGTTACTCAATTTTCTGACAGCATCACGATTACAGACACTTCCGCGACCTTGAGTGCAATGACCTCTCGATCACAATCGGGATCAACATCCGCAAGTTCAGACTGGGAGTACTTTGGAAGCTTCAACCCCTCAGGGGGAGGTGCAATAATAACTCTCACAAGTGGTGATGAGTACATATGGTTCGATCTTCTAGCTAGAGAAGGCTCTAACTACTATCCCTTGGACTTTCCTTATTACGATGGATCGACAGTGATGTATCCCTACGAGGAACGCCCTGGATCCACCTGGATACTTCATGCTATTGACATGTATAGTGAGTCTAGGACAGTGAATCTCAATTTTGATATTGATGTTCCCGACGCAGATTTCTACCCATTCACTATTGCTTCTGGAGAAGACTGCAGAATTGATTTTGATCTCTCTGTGAGCGGTGGTGTGCCTCGTGATATTGGTATCAATGTGTTAGGCCCATCAGGTGATATCGTCCTGACATCCAACAGATACACACTTTTCGAGGATGTGGATGAGGTCAGTGAGATCTCGGTCAGTCTCTCACACCCAACTCCTGGTGCATATCGCGCCTATGTATATAGTGCAGAACATACCGCAGTTTCTTATGACCTAACCATCGAGAAGCAAGTGATAGGTGCTGATTATGAAGCAGCTGCAGCAAGTGCAGCTAATGGAGCTGGACTGGCTTCGTTACTTGGCGCTCCTCTGCTCTATACAGCTGGCGGGTCATTAAGCTCCGCCACCGTACAAGCCATCCAAGCGCTTGCACCTCAGAACGTTTTCTTTGTTAATCCAACTGGTCCAGTTGATGCAGATATTGAAGATGAGCTTGATACAATGGGTATCTTTGTCAACACCCTTGAGAATTTCACTCAAGTTCAATTAATGCTAGCAGCTCTCGATGGTCGAACCTCTAATCATGGTTCAGCTATACTCTATGATTCAATAGGAAGCAATTTTGCTGCTGCTGGTCTATCTGCCGCACAAAGGAAAAGTCCTGCTATTCCATTTAGTTATGACGACTCAGGTCTGATGACACTCTCACAGATTCCTGAGCAAATCAGCTGGCACCGGGAATACCAGATGCCCCTTATAGCCACATATTCATTGTTAGATGTCTGGACCGCTGATGGTAGATTGAGTGATATGAATCCGCCAGTTGCTACAATGACAGATATCTCTGACCAGTTCTTCCCTTGGCTTTCTGCGATGGTTGGGATTGATTATATAGATGACATCATCACAATTGCTCCATATTACGGACCCGGTGAAACTCTTCCACCATCCTTCGAGAGAGCACTAACGGGCAAGGCAGACGCTGGAAGGTATTCTTCAATTGATACTGACGCAACTCTTGTTCAGATAATACGTTCAGTGCTCAGAGTACCACTCATGTCATTATCAAGCAGATCTCATGTGGCACTCGGAAGTTATCTTGTCTACTCCTACAACGATGCTGTACAGTCAAACAACATGGCTTTCAGCACTGTCGACAATTCGAATGACTTCGCATCATTGGTCAGCACTGCCGGTCTGACACCAGAAATGCAGGTGGGACCAAGTACAATCGGTGAGCTAAGTAACGCTCCATTTGCATGGGTAGCAACAGTTCATGGAGGAATCGGTTATGACTTGTACGAGGATGATGGTCGTTTAGCTTTATTCACCTCCAATGTGTGGAGGGGATTTGATGCTGGTATGTCAGAATGGTCTCCAGATGCTGATACAACTGAAAGCCCACAATATATTGTGAATCCTCCTGAAGCCTACATGGACATCTATAACATCAGTCAACTCGTATCCGGTGCAAATCTTAGGGGTATGTTCGCACTACTTGATTCATGTCAAATCGGTTCAAGTTATGGACCAAGCACAATGATGGAGAGTGGTGCTGACGCAGTTGTTGCATGCCGAACTGATACTTTAGTCGGTCCTGCAGATTTGTTTGAGTATCTCGTCATTCGCAATATGGTTGATGGCTATGAAACACTTGGAGAGGCTTTAGATTCAGCATTTAATATCAACTCCCATAGGTATGCTTTGAATGATATTGGAGTCGACACATGGTTTACGGCATCAGATTTAGGTGTCGTGGGTGCAAGTTGTATCCAGTTCTCAATATTCGGAGATCCTGATATCACTCTGTACGATTGGGCACTCACTCCTTATCCGATAATGGAAAGACGTGTTGCTATTGGGCCTATTGGGTTAGCATCTGCTCACCCAGGTTCGACTTACCACCTTCCCTTGGGAATGCATGACCCTGTTGGCAATATGTATGCATATGAGGGCACCTACAGCATTAGTGTATTTGATACAGAGGATAATCCTCTAACCTCAGGTGTTGCAATCTGCACTAACTTCGAGTTGGGAGTCTTCGACATTGAATTTTCTTCATC
>JAEOST010000799.1 GCA_016840245.1 Candidatus Thorarchaeota archaeon | reverse complement strand
TTCTACAATGAGTGGACAACACCCGATAGTCAGCCAGATGGTATAGTTGATGTGGCATATGTCTGGGATAGTTTCCTTGGGCTGCCACCCAGCGATCCAACCCCTCTAGCAAATCCACCTACAGATATTGAAGTTCATTATGTAGCCCAAGCTAAAGTTCTTTTTCCAAATGGTGGAGAATTAATTAACGAAACTACAACTATTGACTGGACGGACTCATTTGATACACTAGACCATCTAGTAACCTATGACTTATTCTACTCATCTGATGGAGGAGATCACTGGGAAGATATGATCCTAAACACAACTGATTCATCCTTTTTCTGGAACACAACAACGTATCCAAAAAGTGCAGAATATCTAGTCAAGGTAGTTGCTAACTGTTCTACAGGAGATTTCAAAGAGGATACTTCGGATGCACAATTTACAGTTCAAGACGATTTTCTGACATCTCCTAACATACAGAATCCACTGGAAGGCAATACATATTTCCTGATAGTTGAGATCTCTTGGAAACCTTCAGTAGATTCATGGGGACATACGGTTACATACGACCTGGAATTTTCAAACAATAGTGGGGGAGATTGGTACAGTCTTGGTTCAGATATGATTACTACAACCTACATGTGGGACACCACTGTACTCACTGAAGGAGATTACTTCAAAATCAGAGTTACAGCGAGTTGTTCAGAAGGAGAGTCCATTGTGGTGGAAACGACTGGGACTTTTGCAATTCACCAGCATGCATTATCACATCCAGTTATTCAATATCCAAATGGAGGGGAAAGGATCAATGAATCAGCACTTATTCAATGGACGGAGGCCGTAGATACTCTTTCTTACGATGTGTATTATAATGTCGAATATTCACCCGATGACGGAGAATCGTGGATTACCATAGCTACAGATTTGGTTGAGGATAGTATAGTTTGGGATACAGAGCTTTTGGTTAAGGGCGAATCATTTCTGGTGCGGGTTACTGCAACTTCTGCTGGCGGACCTGTAACTGATGATACATCTGATGATGTCTTCTCTCTTGTAGCTAACACTCTAAGTAATCCTACTATCATTAGCCCTGTAGGAGGAGGGGTCTACAATGAATCGATTACTGTGAATTGGACAGAATCTGTAAACTCATGGGGGCACCATGTTTCATATTCGGTATTCTTCACGTTTGACGAAATCAATTGGATAAGTCTGGCCCTGAACATCAATGAAACAGAATACCAATGGAACATCTCTTCCATCGCAGATGGTACAGAATACGGAATCAAAGTCATTGCACTAAGTGATGACGGTCTAGCATCCTTCGCTACCACTCCATTATTCACAATTCAGAATCAACAGACAACAATCACTACAACAACCACTACAACAACAACCACCACCACAACAACTACTACAGTAACAACAGATACAACAGGAACAACTAATGCAACTACTGCATCTCAAGAAGAATACGATATCATGGTTAATGCAGGAGCAACTATAGCTTCGGGTGTGGCGATTGTATTGGTCATTCTCGTTTGTATCAAATCCAAACCAGATTCATAGATTTAAATTGCGAATCGCTAATTCAGCAAGAGGAGAATGAAAATGGGGGGACAAACATTGAGAATGCAGTTTGTTAGCCTCTGTGTGACAACATGCCTTATTATTTCATTACTCCTCTCAAACATCGTCTTAGCACCAACAGTTGAAGCTTCAAGTCCTCGAATTCATCATATGAGCATTCCATCCACATACAATGAGAGTTCTCCAATCTCAATAAATGGAAATAACGAATTTGCCCTTGAAGCAACTTCAGAGGATTGGATTGGTGATGGAAGTGAAATCAATCCATATTACATTAGAGGTCTTAATATTACATCAACTTCTGATTCAACAACTCTTGTGAGTATTTCCAACACTGATGTTTACTTTCGGATTGAGGGAAATATCTTCTCAGGAGGATCTACAGGCATTAGATTTTCTAATGTAACAAATGGGATTGCATTCAACAATTCCATTCAGAGTTGTGCACTGCAAGGAATCGAGATATCTCATTCTAGAGAGAATAAATTTGAGAATAACTCCATATGTAAAATCTCTGAAAGTGGAGTAGGCATCCATTGTGAGAATTCCAATGACAGCTCAATTAGCAATAATACCCTTGAGAGTTGTGGTAGCAGAGGAATCCTAATGGATTATTGCTCCAATTTCTCTATTCTTCAAAATGAAATATCTGGTCATACAATCAGTGGAATGAAACTACGTGATTCGGATGGAAACAGAATTCATGGTAACAATATCCATCATAACAATATCACGGGAATAACCTTTGGAAATGCAAATTATTGTAACATAACGGATAACATCATTTTCAAAAATCTTGATCTAGCCATTGACATTCAAGATTCATCCCATACCCTGATTCAGAAAAACCTGATCTATGAGCATCCAATGAATGCAGTAAGAGTGTTTGGTCCCTCAATTACAATTCAGAACAATACTTTCTTCAACACTTCATTCTATGCACTTGAAATATATTCATCTGGATTGGATATCCTCTTCAACAACTTCATTGACAATGGAGCGGCCACAACACATAGAGGTACTGTTGAAGATAATGCAATCGGCAACAATTATGACTACAACTATTGGTCAGCATGGTCATGGCCGGATATCGATAATGACAAAATAGTAGACAATCCTAAGATTATACCACACACTGAAGGAAATTATGACTATCATCCAGTTACAATTCCTTACAAAGATTTGAGATATCACATAACTAGCAAAGCGCATTTGATAGTTCCAGATCCCGGAGCTGGAGATATCTATAGAAGCTGCAATGTAACATGGTGGCCTTCTGGGGATACATTTGGACACACTACCCGCTATGACCTATACTACAAGCAAAATGAAACAGATTGGATGGAAATAGCTACAAACCTAACAGTAAATTATCATTTTTGGAACGCTACGTTCTTACCTAACGCTACACATGTGACTCTAAAAGTAAATGCCACATGCTCTGTTGGACATAGTGTTGAGAGTTTTTCGCAGACGTTCATTGTGATTACTGTCATTGAAGATCCTGATGTTACAGATCATACTATTGAGGGATTACTCATTCAAGGACCTCTTTCAGGAGAGACATACATTGGAGAAGTCATGATAAACTGGACCAGTGCTAGTTGCACACTAGGTGATAATGTATTCTACCACTTGTTCTACTCCAACGATAGTGGGAGTACATGGAACG
>JAEOST010000798.1 GCA_016840245.1 Candidatus Thorarchaeota archaeon | reverse complement strand
GTCAATCCATCAACTGCAGCTCATATCTATGAATGGGCGATAATAGATGGAAAGATGCTTTCCGGCGTCGAGATGGGCAGGGAAGTTGTCGGGAGGCAACTTAGAGGAATCATTGATGCTGGAAGAATAGGCATCCATGTCAAGGCAAACACAATCCTAATGCCAGGGATAAATGATACAGAGATTGCTGAGATAGCGAAACACCTGGCTGATAATGGAGCAGCACTTCAGAACATCGTACCGCTGATACCGAATGCAAATATGCGGAAGTTGCAGAAGCCAGTGAAATCGGTGATAGAAAATGCCCGCACAATCGCAGCTCAATACATCCGACAATTCCATCATTGCAAGCAGTGCAGGAGTGATGTTGTGGGGATTCCAGGCATGGACACTATTCTCTAGCTCGACTTCGCAGCGCTAAGACATCCATACTCAACTAGCTTGTTAATCAGAAACCAAAGCGCGTTGCGATCGTAAGGAAGCTTATCAAAGATCTCATTGATGGACTTGGCACCATCAAAGCTCGCAACCAAGTCTTCCACGGGAGCTCCATATTGGGCCTTCAGTCTGTCAATATGGACAGCTTCACAATCCACGCGAGTCAACACATCGTTATCAGCCAGTCTACGCTTGAACCCAATCCATTTGTATTTGGCCAGTGTGGATACTGCTGCAAGGGCTTCCTCTTCTGGCAGACCAATAAGGTCTAAAATCTCCGCTACTGTTCGTTTCCCGTTTATGAATGCTTCAACTTGTTCGAGTTTCTTATCAACATCTCCCACACGGAAACCGATCCTCGCTCCATTGGCTTTTCGAATTGGGACAAGATCGAAATCAACCTCAAAGAAGGGAAAGTCCTTGATGATGTTCAGTGCAAAGTCTCTGAATATCCTAACATCGCCCTCGAAGTCACGTAGCTTCCTTCCGTGAGTAGCTTCAACATCAGCCAAAATACGCTGGAGTTTAGCCCTATACGGTGCTTCGTCAGGAACCGGGTCCACAACCAAGAGTACGAGAACGGTCTCACCAACTTCAATCAGAATGTCATAGGCTGCCTTCCGGATTGTCCGAATCGGAGTCTTAGCGAAGATGATGACAGCAGTAACAAAACCAGCGATGAGATCAGGATCCACTGTCATCTCAGCATAAGGAATGTTGAGGACCGATTCCCCACCTTCCATACGGATAAGAGAGATGTATCTGACCTTTGAAACATCAATAGGCATGCGCGGTAAATCCTCCTATCCAAAGCTTGGTATCAGGTCCTTCAGCTATGTGAGTTTGTAAGGTGGTCCTAATAGGCGTTACTGGAGCAGCAATCATGAGAAAATCAGACTTCCTCCAACTCATGAAATCCCAACACCCCAGCGTCAATCAGATTCTTCGCAACAGTCTTTACAGCCTGCATGTTGTAGGGAAGAGCATCGCAAACCTCGCTGAGTGTCCTTGACCCATCACACAACGCTACAAGAGCAGTGAGCTGATCTCCATACACACCTCTCAAGAGCAAAGGAGGTTCCATCACCTTCACTAGAACGCTCTTGTCTTCTAAAGGTCTACTAAGTGTGATCCATTTGTAACGGTCCAGCATGGAGAGCAATGCCAACACTTCTCCATCAGGAAGTCCTGCCTGCTCCACAATCTTAGTTATGGTTCGTTTGCCATCGATGAAACCAACAACCTTCTGGAGTTTTTTATCAGTTTCGCCCACGCTCCATGGGATGTTTGCTTGAAGGTCTGGAGCAGCCTCGGACTTGGTGACTAATTTGGGAACCAGCTCCCAATCGAGACCCCTGTACGGAAATATCTCAAGAATCTGAAGCGCGAACTCTCTGAACGGGCGGATATCGCCTCTCCAACTCTGCAATTGAATCTCATATTCAGATTCGAAACGCTCAATCAGTTTCACAAGTTCTCGACGATATGGATCATCATCCTCCACTTTGTCAATGATGAGCAGACCGACCACATACTGACCCTCTTCTATGACCACAACGTAACCTTCCTTGGTGAAGGTCTTAAGCTGCCTATTCTCAAAGATTATGATTGCCAGAACAAAGCTTGCGACCAGATCGGGATCAACCGACATCTCACGATAAGGGATACCTATGATAGGCTCTCCACCTTCTCTTCGCACCAAAGAGAGATAGCGAACCTTCGCGCCGGAATCGTTTCCTTCACTCATCGTACTGGAGGGCAATACACCTGCCTAGATATAACTTATCTGAACATCATAGAAAATCAAGCAAGCCGGTTTGAGAAACTACACCGACATCAGATGTGTTATCTATTCTGTAACCTATTATTCCTGAGAGGTTAGCAACAGTAAATGCAGACCCAATTCGAGTCACGAGGAGTGGACCCTTCATACCCACAACCTGACCGACAAGCTGCAGGCCTTCAATCTGTGCTCTGCCAGTTCTCCATCTTTGAGGTTCTGCATTAAGTGAACTCATCCTGTAATATATGGACAAGTCTGTCATGGACACCTCATCTTCGATTTCAGGTCGTGTGACGGTGCTGAGGAAATTATGAGCTAGGTCGTGAGCTCTTTCAGAAGTGATATGTGTCAGTAGATGTTCGGCTTTGCGTTCTGCCCTTACCTGCTTCTTAACCAAGGAACTTGCTCCAAGACTCCTCTCTATCTGTCTCGCTTTCAATCCGCCCTGAACTACTCCAATTACGCCGCTAAAGTCTGCTCCTTGTTCTACCCATCGGGTCAGAACCCGGCTTTTTGATGAAACCCCGACCTTGAGCGTTTCATCGTTGAACACTGCCAAGTAGACAGCATACTCAGTCGAGAAGCAATGCTCTCTGCGTTCATCACTCGCATTACATCCTTGCCCGTCACACCGAATGCAGGGGTCCATCTCATCCAAAGCTGAGCAAGGACCGCACCGGCGCATCCCACGTCTGACCAAGCTGTTCTCTGGGCATCTCTGAGCCTTCCCCTCAACGTCAATGCTGCCTATGCAACTGCGTGGCCCATTAATAGTCCATGCGATTTCGGAGCCTTGTTGAAGGGGTAAGAATTCAGGAGAGTCCATATCAGAACGCCAAACCTGAATTCCAGACTCAAAGGCATCAGGGCTTCTAGATCTCCAGCTAACACGCATCACATGCATTGGCTTAGCTCCTAAAAGAGTGGCAGACGTGAAGTTCCTTCACCCATCCATTCAACACCCTTGATATTGAGATCCGCATCACATTTCGGACATCGGCCATATTCGTTCAAGTGGTTCTTCTTTAGATATACCGAGTATCTCTCGACCGCTTTGAACCCGCATTCAGGGCAATATGTATTCTCATAGTCATGACCACCAATGTTTCCTGAATAGACAAACGTGAGGCCAGTATCTTTTGCAATCGTTATATGCTTCTCCAACATTGATGCGGGAGTGCGGGGAAGATGAGTGATTTTGAAGGTTGGCGAGAATGCGATTATATGAAGCGGTGTTCGAGAACCAAGGTTTTCCACGACCCATTCAGCTAATTGCCTTGTGTCAGCCTCATGGTCACCAATCTCAGGTATGATGAGATTTGTAATCTCAACAAAGATACCCTTTTCCTTCATCCTGAGCATCGAATGGAAAATGGGCTCATTCTTGGGCACATCCATAAACTTCTGCATGAATTGCTTGTTAGCACTACCTTTGAGATTGACCGATGCGGCGTCTAAGTAGGGTGCGATGTAGTCAACAGCCTCGGAGGTCATATACCCATTCGTCACAAAGGTGTTGAACATTCCACGCTCATGAGCTATTTTGGCGGTGTCGTGAGCAAGCTCCATGAAGATAGTCGGCTCCGTGTACGTGTACGTGATTCCTGCACAGTCATTTTGTACAGCCTGAGTGACTATAGCCTCGGGACTCATCTTATGGCCTACGGGGTGCTCCCGATGAGAAGAGTGAAAGTTAAGGCAGAACTGGCATCGGAAGTTACATGACGACGTGCTAATAGAGAAAGCCCTCGAGCCTGGGGCAAAGTGAAAGAGCGGCTTCTTTTCAATCGGGTCCGCTGCCATTCCATCAATGAGCCCATAGACAGTGCTGTATAACTTCCCATTCTTTGCGATGCGTACCCTACAGAATCCGGTTTCGCCATCATGGATAACGCACCTTCGGGCACACAGATCACATCTGAGACCTGTTTTCAGACTGGAGTATAATACAGCCTCTTTCATATTCAGGCATCAGTTTGTTGGAACTCTTATTCGTGTTATGGTATGTGAGATTGTATAGTGAACATTAAAATGAGATAAGGACATTAGATATGTGGTTTCTCTGATGAAAGCACCCAAGGAATTAGAAACTCTCAGCGGTCTGTTTGGTTCAGTAACTAGCAAGACTAGGCCATTTCTTGACAGATGCTCGGAAACCAAATACTTGGCTGTGACGGATTATAATCGAGCCATTACTCAGTACTTTGATATGGCAAAGCAGGTTCTCGAGGGACCAGGAAAGAGGATGATCTTCACAGAGAGATGCAAACCAGAATATAGTGCAGTTAGGAGTGCTCTGGAATCGGGACAGCTCAGTCCTGAGCTTATCGATGCTCTTCAAGGGCTTAGAAATACGTTCGTTAGAGAGATTCTGAAGCCTGCAATGAAGGAATACATGAACAGCCCGTTATCCTCAGATCTTGTGGAGGGTCTTTATGAGAGTGCCCTTCGGATAGATGGCCTTCTTGAGATCGTTCAATTCTTCGGAAAGGTTCAGAAGTCGTAGACCGTTCACTCATCTTCTTCCAATACTATCTTCATCTGAGCCAAGACCAATGTTTGTCCATCATCCTTGACAGTAACAATACCAAGTTTCTGGAAGTCTTCAGCCCATTTCTGAACTACTGGACTAGAAACTCCCAAAGAACTGGCAATTGCCTTTATCGGCATCTCATTGTTTTCCTCCACCATCAAGAAGGCTCTCGTCTTGTCTGTCGCTTCCATCAGTCCAATGTATCCGTCAAGACGAAGCTCTGTATATCGCAATCGAGCTAAGGTCTTATTGTAGTCCTTTTGAAGCCGCTCAAGTGTAGCGGTAGATCGTTCTAATTCGCTTGTGACGCGTTCGAGCTCACGCATTTTATCCCCAGACTCGTAGGACCGAAGTCTAGCTCGCAGGTCATCTACTTCAAGTAGTCTCTCTTTTGACTCTGACATCTGCTCTTGCAGACCCGTGACCTGAGCTTTGAAATCGCCTATTTCGATGTCCTTCTTTGCTACAAGACTCCGTTGTTCTGCAATCGTCTTCTCAGCTGCATCAGCTCGGGCTTCTTCCTCGCTTGATTTCTTTATCAGTAGATCACGCTCAGTTTCAAGTGACTTAACTGATTGTCTAAGATCAGCAACTACATCTGCATCAACCTGCGGCGTTGCTTTCAGTTTAGCAATGGTTTCCTCAAGTGCATCTTCCTTAGCCTTGGCTTCAACGTAGTCTGACTGAATTCGAGAGATTTCCTCTTCCCTGTTCTTGAGCCGTTCTTCAGAAACGCCAAGATCGCGAGTCAGCTCTTCGACCTGACGTTCTAAATCCTTCATTTGCTTAAGGATATCTTGAGATGTGACTTCCTTGGGCTTCATCAGAAGCTCCTTTGAGAGGAACTCGAGCTCCGTTGTTGCTCTCTGTGTGAATCCATCAACAGAAGTCTTGAGAGTAGTCATCTCCTCAAAGGTGGTCTTCATTGAACCCTTGAGTCCGTCTGTGATGTCCTTGATTTTCTCCATGACAGGTGCAGACATACCAGATGTGAGGGTGTCCTCGACCTTCTCAAACTCCTCCTCGACAATAGATTTGACCTCGGTCTCGACATAGGTGGCTTGGAGATTCGTCTTAGCCCTTCGTTTACTCCGGCCAATTATTGACGTTCTGAGATTGACAAGATTACCTTTGAGTCCCACAAGGAAAGAAAGAACGACTGGAACGAGGTCTCTCTCCACTCTGTCAACAGTGGCATCAACATTCATCATGTTGCGTTCTAGTAGAACGAGGCTATCGCGAAGACGTTCTGCACTTCGCTCTATCTCTAATCGGCGACGAACCTGCTCAGCAGACTCGACCATGAAGACATCCGTTTGAAGTCTTCCCGAATCGATGAGTTCTTTTTTCAGACTGTCATCGACGCCGAGCTCTTCCAGCAGTTCATCAACTACGCCCACCCTGTCCTTGGCGTCTTTAGGATCTTTGCTCATAAGCGAACCTCACTCACCTGTCGAGGTAATAGGTCAGGAGTAGCAGACAACACATAAATCTATTCGCAGTGGGAATGACTTGTTCTAATTAAGCGAGGACCAGCATTGCGACTGAAGATTGAGATGCAAGCAGATGTGCTAAACCGAGGCACAGCAAAGATACGTAATGGCCGGATGACATGGCATCTCTTCACAGACATGGAAAACCAGTTTGTTGAAATGATTGATGTCTTTCCTCCAGCCAGAGTGGTAGAAAAGGCCGAAAAGAACATTGTCGCGCTCATGAAGGTCCCTGAGATTAATCCAGGTGAGAACTTCTCACCCACTGCAATACTGAGGATTGACACGACGGCACGAGACTGGCTCATCGAGCAGCAGATCATTCCAGAGACCATCAAGAAGCGGAATAGAGGCATGTATAGTTCGATGCAGAAATACTGGGAAACTGATGACCCGATTATTCAAGAAATCTCACAGAGTATTGCAGAGAAAAGTGATGGAGACCTAAGATTTGTCCAGCTGGCATTTAAGGTCGTACGTGAGAGAGTGAAACTAAAGACCCACTTAGAGGAGAGAAGAGGTGCTGTGAGAGCTGCGTCTGAGAAGGAGGGTGACTGCGATGAGCATGCAGACCTTTTCATAGCACTCACCAGGGCAGTCAGGATACCCTCAAGGAGGGTCATTGGTCATTTCTTTAAGGAGGGGCCTGAACCAGAACCGCATGCATGGTGTGAGGTCTTTCTGGAGGACCAAGGATGGATTCCTGTAGATCCTGCTCTAGGGCGGTTTGGTGTGCTTAGTGAGAACTACTTCTCTCGAATTCGGGAAGGCCTCGTATCGCAGAGACCTACAATCCAACTAAAAACAAGCAACGCTGACACAGGAACGCTCAGCATTGAAGAGAACGTTAAGATGTCAGTCGTGCGTAACGGCGAGATTTAGAGTCCTGAAATCTTTCCAGATTCCAAGAGCATTACGAAAATCTCTGCTCCAAACTCCCAACATGAATGAGTGTCGAATATGCAACACTTGATTTTGGGTAACAATGGAGCATTCAACGCGCTCCGAAGAGTCCCAGCGAGATGAAGAGCCATCATCTCGCCATACGCTGCGATCTGAGGTATTGACTCGAGAAACCGATTGCCAGTTGACTCGAGGGTCCCAGGCTTGTAATCACAAACTTGTATCGTGTCACCAACAAACCGTAAAAGATCGATATGCCCAGAGAGCTGATGTCGGTCAGACCACACAGGGACTTCAATGGCAATTGTACTTAGATCATTCAGTATGAACTGCTTCAGAATCTCATGATCGGCGCTGTACGTCAGGTCGTTAGTTGCACGATGGTATTCCCTGATCTTGTCGATAAGGTCACTCTGCTCTAAGCGTTTCACAGAACTACTTCTCATGAAACGGTTCTTCATGGCAGCCTTCTTAGCAGCATTCATCTTTGGAAATCTGAGCGAGGATGCTCTAGTATAGAATGGATCTGAGAATGGATTTGTCGGAATCTTACCTGATGAGATAGTGATGAGATGTGCCCATAACGATGCGAGGTCCCCCTCATGTTTCCCCATCTGTTCATGATGAGTCTTATTCCACTGAAAACCATAAGCAACTTTTCCGTG
>JAEOST010000797.1 GCA_016840245.1 Candidatus Thorarchaeota archaeon | reverse complement strand
GTATAGGCAGAACTGCTCAGCATGATGTTGAAAGAGTCGGTATCAAGTGGAGTACTCCATCGAAGTGTCCCACCAAGAGGACCATCTATGAGATGTGATTTGAAGTTCGTCCACCAGCTGCATGCGCCCTTACTTATGTCACTTGCGAATACCTCGAATGTATCTGTTCTATGAGCTGTGAAGTATTGGTTTTCATAGGTGATAATACATGGGCATTCATATGTCCATACTTTTTGCATCTCTATAGCAGCTTCGTAAACATCGTCATAATCAGTGGCGTGAAGAAGCTGATCTCTCCACATATCAAAAGAGGAGTTCTGCCAATTGGGAAAATTATAGTATGGTTCGTCTGCGTTACCAGACCAGTAATCATGTGCCATCCAGTCAATACTGTAGTTAAGAAATGATTGCCCAATATAGGCCATATCATAATCCCCGTGAGTGTATAGTCGATTGATGTAATCGTATATGTCTGTAGGTGTACTTACGGCATCAATATGGACCTTCTGTAGAGCATCAGCGATAATTCCGGTGGCCTCAATTGTGATACATGGACAGGACGCAGTTTCAAGTGTCACTGAAAAGGGATTACCATGAGGATCTAAGCGATATCCTGTGACTGGATCGATAGCGAATCCTGCATCATCCAGCAATTGATTGGCAGTGTTGAAGTCGGACTCATAGTACGAATAGGGCAGTTGACCCTCGACAGAGAAGGGATTGATCTGTGGAATAAGGGAATCTTGTGGAACTGCCAAACCATCGTATCTGATATCACAGATGTTATACTTATTCATGGCAAAAGCACATGCTCTTCGGAATGCTGTATAGTTGAATGGATTCTTAGCCGTGTTGATTACAAGATATCCATAACCATTTCTCAGAGTAGTCTTCAGTTCGATATTAGATGCAGATTCCAATGTTGGGATGAAAGTTGGATCAATGAAATCACCTACGACATCAATCTCGTCATTCTGTAGAGCTAGGACTTGTTGGTCATCACCCTCTATGACATTGTAGACGATCTTGTCGAGATATGGACCATCCTTGAAACCATCAGAAACAAGTGGGGCTTCGACATCCACTGGAAACGACCTGATGGCAAATACAAGAAGGATGCACAATGCTACAATTGATGACTCCTTTCTCCTCGACAACACGAGATTGCTCCCCTGATTGAAAATTCTAATGATAACATTCGATATTACTCTTACCTTTCAGCAATTGAGTTGTGGACAGGTACACATTGAGGAAAAAGAAAGAAGCATGAGGAGTGAAGATGCTCCTCATGTTAGTTCAAATTCACCGTTTCTTCATGATGATTACTATGACAATAACGATGACTACGCCGCCACCTGCAGCAATGATAATGATCATTGTTGTGAAGTCAGCAGGAGGTGGAGAAGTAGCATTGGTTGTCGTTGTTGTACTAGTCGTTGGCAGTGTGGTTGTTGGTGTCGTTATCACAGTAGTTGGAGTCGTTGTTGTTATAGGAGGCACATAGAGCACTCGGATTCTAATCTCATAGTCACGTTCATTCCCAAATGTGTCCTCAACTGTAACACGTAGTCCATAGTCACCAATGGCTAGAACAGTGTCGTTTGTCAGCAGACCGGTCTCGCTGATATGGAAGTTAACCGTGTCGTTAATTCCCCAAGCTCCGATACCCGAGGGATCCTCAGCACTGAACTGGGTGTTGAGTGCTTCACCTTCATTTATCTCCTGGTCGCTGGGTCCAACAATCCATTCAGGTGGAGTTGAGTCAGTGACATTGACAGTTGATGATGCATTGATTGAGTGTCCTGTGACGTGGAAGACCTCAAGCATGACATCGTGTACTCCAGCAGCTAGACCTGCAACATCAATGATGATGTTACCTCCAGTCCACTCACCATCCTCGATTGGGGTCTCATCAATGTACAATACCCAGTGTGACGGATTACGAGCTTGAGCTGGCCATTCCATGATACCACTCGAGATAATCTCATAGTCTACTGGATCAGCTGGCTCGAGACTGAGACTCTGATGAGGATGGGAATCAACATTGACGATACCAGTTTCATTGTATATCCAATAGAAGGTTCCAATGCCATCGTAGTCACTATACCAATTTCCAACTTCGGTCGCTTCATCATACCAGAAATTGTCGGCAGTTGCTTCTTCATCATACAAATCAAATGCATTAATATCGTTCCAACAGATGTCATTGCCATATATCGTATTGTTGCCAATATGATCCGAATATATTCCATAATCATTGTGGTAGATCAGGTTCTCTAAAACTACAGTCCCAATTGTAACCAGAAACAATCCTCTTGTGTTGTTATATACGATATTGTCAATGATCTCACAGTAGGAACACTCCGAAATCCAGATTCCATCATCTACGTTGTCAAACACCTCATTTCCGATGAAGGCGTTATTGCTACCATAGTTGTAGATTCCATGCCACTCATTCTCGTAGATTCGGTTATCCTGTACGAGCCAGTACTCTCCATCATAGATCACTATTCCACTGATATCAATAGGACCAGCCTGCAACCAACCATTGCCCCAGATATCATTGCCAATTGCTGTGCAGTTCAAAACTACATCATAGGGAGCAACACTATAGATTCCAGCAACTGTGTTGTCGTAGAGGTCATTGTCTGAGATTGAAATGAAGGACGAATCGATCACAGCTACTCCAGCTCCGGTGTTATTCACTAGTGAGTTTGCAGTAATT
>JAEOST010000796.1 GCA_016840245.1 Candidatus Thorarchaeota archaeon | reverse complement strand
CCCCAGAAGATAGTGCTGGTCATTCTCATTCCCCTCATGTTCTTCGTGGGATTCAGCATGCTCATGGGAGGAGTCTATTTCGGGAGTGGTGTTGAGACTGCTGTGGTCATTGATGAACAGAATCCTGGATTATACACAGATGGACTGATTGAGATTCTGGGAGAATATGACGCAATACCTCCTAGGTTGAATCCAATCATCATGGATGCCGAATCTGCTAACACCCTGTTTCAGAGTGGTGACATTTTGCTTGTCATCACAATTCCTGAAGGATTCGAAAATGCAATTGCTAACAATCAGACAACCTCAATCCACGTTCAGGTAGCGAACATTCACGAGGATTTGACCAAGAACCTACGAATGCCCGTCATTCGTAAGATAGACGTCTTCTATCAGAAATACCTGTTGAACGACTCGGTGGTTGACTTCGAGGTCGAAAACCTCAGGGCTTTCACACCTCCAAGACTGGCTTACATGGCCTGGACTATCTCTGTCTATTCGGTTATGTTTGGAGGGATCTTTGGCGCAGGTTCTGCGATGACCCAAGAGTTTGAACAGGACACCATGGAAGAGCTTGTCCTTTCCAACCAGTCTCCTAGTGCAATCTACACAGGCAAGATGTTTAGTGGTGTCGTAATCGCTCATGTAGCACTACCATTCATCTTCTTGCTCAGTTTCATCCTCTTTGGCGTCTGGCCCAACGGTGACATTCTTGCATTCCTCTCACTAACAGTACCACTGGCAATATTCAGCTCTGGACTCGGATTGATTGCGGGAGCAATATTCAGAAATTCAGTATTTGTTGTACCCGTAGCAGCTCTTGGGGGTATATTCTACTGGATCACTGGTGGTGGAATTGCTCCACTCGAACTTGTAGGTGCAGGTTTTGGTATCTTGAACGAGTACCTTCCTGTATCAAATGTCTACAGATCACTCATCAGAATGTTCGTGGAGGGAAGCTATGGTTCACTTATCATCGATGTTGGTGTGATCAGTCTATTCGCAATCCTCGTAATGCTGATATCTCCTCTCATCACAGATCGATTGGCTGAGGTGGACTTTGGACAGAAGATAGCACAGGTAAGGCAACGTCGAGCTAGACGGTCTCAATGACTGATTCAATCCCATCAGCACTATGGTTCCTATTGTAGCGCCAGAACAGACCGTATGATACTAGTGTCATCACCATAGCGAAGAACATGATTGGTGCATAACCAGGCCAAATTGCGTAGATGACAGCTGCTAGAATGGGTCCTATGATACCTGATATTGACAACATCGATTGTAGAAGTCCTGATGCAGTTGACCTCTCCTCATTGTTCTCGGTCACATACTTCAATGCACCAACATAGAGCGTAGCCCAAGCGAATCCAAGAAGAACTTGCGACGGAAGAACCTCGATGATGTTTGTTGCGAACGGGAACCATCCAAATGAAACAGCTGAAGTCACCAGACCAATTGCAACCAGTTTCTTACTGTCGAATCTATCAGTAATAGTGACCATGACCACAACCTGTGCAAGTGCATTCGTGGCCTGAACAACCGCTATCATGAAGGGGTCCCCTACGATTTCAGAGAGAAAGAGCGGCCATAACGTCCAGATGGCAAATGCGCTGCTGTGACGCATCAATACAGCCATGTATATTGAGAAGTTCCGTTTGAAGGTCTCAACTGGGAACCATGGAACTTTCATTGGGATTTGCTGTACTGGAGGCAGTGTGAGAGCTGAGATGAATGCAATGAGAAGGAAAATGGCAGACATGAGAAATGCATAGTAGATGTTGAAACCTGCAGCATAACCTGCAAGTAGTGTGCCAAATGCCCATCCCATAGCACCGAAAGTTGCGAATCTACCCATCTTGATCTCTGATTCAAATGCGTAAGCAGTCAGAGCGCCTGGATACATGCCTATGCAAAAACCGTTCGTCAAACGAACAAGTAGCAATGACTCAAATGATGATGAAACGAGTAACAATCCAAAGGAGATTGTAGCCAGTAGCAGTCCTAACCTAATGACTATCCTTCTACCGTAGACGTCTCCTGCTCGACCGAATATGTATGAAGAGAGAAAACGTGCGGTCGCATATCCAGCAACCATGACTGCAATAAGAATCTCGGAGATGCCCAGATTATCTTTAGCCAGGATTGGCACGTATGTGAACGCAGAGAGCATAGCTGCTCCCGACATGATCTGGATAGATGCAATCTTCAAGAAGTTGTCACTGACGAGGCGCTTCTAATCGGCCTTTTCAATGGTACTATGTGAACAAGGTAAGTTTCTCCACCGAGTAGCAAAACCTTTTGTCCTCTCACAACAAATATTCACAAAATGAAGGTTGGATGTGAACATTGGTAGACTTCTCACCTCGAGCAAAATTCATAGCGATAACAGTGGACGAGCTGATTCTAGTTCCAATTGCAATCATAATTGTGTACTTTTTCAAACCTGAGTGGCTTCTACCAATCACTATCTTGTTGGTCATTGGAGCGGCAATCTTCGTCGCTGGTAAATACTACCTCATCTATCCCTCCCTTCTTGAAACTCCACATGCGTTCTATGAACTGAAAGGTCTGAAAGGAACGGTGATAGACACTGTCACAGAAGTTTCAGGAAAGATCAAGGTTGGTGCTGAGATATGGGACGCTCGTTGTGATGTGGGCGAGATTCAAACGGGAACACAAGTCGTCATTGTTGATCGTGACAGTATGAAGGTTCGCGTAGAGCCCTACGGAATCAGTAACGACTAAGAACACAGTTTCATTAGCAGATGAATTGTCATATCAACATCCAATAGGCTGACAGCTTCGAAGGCACTATGTGAGTATCTACATGGTATTGCCACTACTGCGACTACCTGTCCCTGAGATGCAAACTGCACTCCATCCGTCATATAATTGTGAAAGACAGCTCTCTGAATTGGAATCTTCTCATTCTCAGCAGTCTTTACGATACGTTGTATCAGATTGTGCGAGTAATGCAATGCATTGTCCTTGATGACAACAACTGGTCCTTTCCCCAATGATATCCCTGATTCGCCCTTTGTACCGGGATAGTCATCAGCAAGACCGATGTCCAAGATGAATATCTCATCCACATCAAGATCTTTCGCCACCACAGCCGCTCCCTTTGCACCCAACTCCTCCATCACAGTGGAAACAAAGGTGATAGTTGGTCGTTTATTCTTCTCAATCTTTGAGAAATGTTCGAGGACTCTGAGCAACACAGTTAGACCAATTCTGTCATCCATGGACTTCCCTGCAACTATGTGTCCCATGAGTTTCTCAACTGGAGCTGCATAGATGACCGGGTTTCCAATGTTGATCCCCTGCTCATTTACCTCCTCTGCACTCTTTGCTCCTATATCTAGGAATACCTCCTCGTAGGTTGGAATTCGTTTCTTGCCCTCGGGTCCTGCAATGTGTGCCGTCTGAACGCAGAATACTCCTGGTATCAATCCATTCTCAGCCATGATCAATACCCATTGTCCAGGAAGAAGTCTAAGATCTGGCATATGTCCCTGTGTGTTCCATTTGACTCTCAGAAATCCTCGTTCATCTATACTGCTAACCAGAAATCCCACTTCATCAGCATGGGCCACAATGGCATAGTGTTTGTCAACACCTCCCTCAAGGGTGGCCATGACATTTCCGATTCTGTCCTGTGTGAAGCTACCACAATGCTGCTTGAAATGCTCCTTGACAATATCCTGAACCAACCCCTCTCTCCCTACAGGACCTGGAGTTGCTGAAAGGGTCTTTAGAAGGTCCAAAGTTTCCTCTGACATAATGAACCGCCATCTGTCCTCATGTGAAACTTCCACTTAAGGGTCAGCTTTCGTTCCCTGTCCTTTTGCGACGTATTCTCTAGAGATTACCCCACAATTACCTGAGAATATATAGTGTAGTGGACACACCCCAGTATGGCATTCGAGGACACTCTGATTGGGTTAGGGATTGGTCTAGTTCTCACTGTACTTGTCTATCTAATCATGAAGATACAATTGCGTCATAGAATCTCCATAGTAGAGAAAGAATTTGCTCAGACTTGGGCTGAACAGGAGTCTTCAATTCGGAAAGATGCAGCTGACAGAAGTCGTTATGTCATAAAGGGAAAGATTGCGGAGCACATGGTCCCCATGTACAGGGATGTCTTCAATCATGACCCGGCTGATGCAAGGTTCATTGGTGCTCCAATTGACTATCTGATTTTTGATGGTTACACAGCAGTAAAGGATGGTGGATCTGAAGAAGAGATCACCGTTGTTCTAGCAGACATCAAGACTGGCAATGCAAAATTAAACCGAACTGAGCGTAAGATCAAAGAAGCTGTGGAAAAAGGTCGAGTTCGCTGGGAAACAATCCGACTTGACTTCTGACCTACTCACAGAAGCAGTCTTTCATGATTGCTCTCATCACTGCGTCATTCATTGACTGTTCATCAGGGAGTCCTGTGATTTTCATGTCACAGATCCTGATAGTAGGGAGCATTGCGATGTCATCAGTACCGCACCCACACTCTGCTTCAGAATCAACATCAATCTGACAAATTGCCGTATCTGCAACCCCAAATCCCATCAGAGCATCCGCTAGCATCTCGGTAGCGGCGTCACAGAATACACAGAACTTTCCTGTGTAGAATATTATACACCCGCACCTGCCGCACGGTGTCTTCATGTCTGTGTCGGACGTGGGAATTGCCTCCGCTTTCATTTTCGCATCTCCTTAGGAATCAAACGACATCTGCATTGAAGTTGAACCTAAGTTTCAAAGAACCTGGCGCGGTCCCTAATAAACTAATATAGCATAATATGTTATAACTGTAAGTGTTATGTATTTCTCCTTTGCTTGAGGTGTTTCTGAATCACTCTGATGACTCTATGTCCAGACCTGTTGTATCTTCTATCTCCTCTTCTACTGTCTCTACTTCTGGAACCTCATCCGGAGCTGGTGGTTCAGGCGGTGGAGGTGCTGGTTGAGAAACTTGAGCTTGTACAGGTGCTTGAGTACCTCTCGACTTGAATACTAGGGGATGAATGAATCTACCAAATAGACCACCAATGAGGCCGAAGAACAGCGCCATTAAGTAGACGAGAGGAGCAAGTGCTACGAGCAACAAGATGATGACTAGACCCTCAATCCATGGGACTGGGGCAGATGGAAATCTCATGCTATATGATAGTGACAATGCCATGACTAGCCACATACGTCCAAGAATGTCAGTTGCCGTGATTACAATTTCAGTGAAAAATAATGCAGGGATCAGAGCCAATAGTAAGACGCCTATTAACTCAGTCAATAGCGCTGCCAAAAATCCTCCTGAGATGTCACCGGCAAAGAGTCCGACAACGAAGACAATGACGAACAGAGTCCAAACTCCACCAATGTGAACCGATAACCATCCAAACCTCATATCGGTGATGAACAAGACGAGTCCAATAATCATCGCGATTAGTACTTTCTTCCATTGCATAAGGTCTACCTCCTAACCTCGCAAATCAATTACCATCTATACACCGATGCTTATGATTGTTGGCAAATTTGTGTCTATTCCAACAGAGTCTTTCCAAAATCAAATCCAAAATCATGAGCACGTGATTCTTCATCCTCTTCTAGAGGTCCTTTCCTGCCTCTTACTTTGGCTGAGAAGCCCTCAGAGAGTGAGATACCTGGGAGCTTGTCACGAATCTTTGTTTCCAGCTTTGCAACTGCAATATTCTTGTTTCCACCAGTGTAAGTATCAAACGCGGCACCAATCTTCGCTTTGAGATGGACGATTGCTGCCCTGTCTATGAATTTGATTAGATTGAGTGCTGGCTCTTGGTTGTGATTCGGACCACCAAACAGAATGGCATCATAGTCACAGAGGTCATCAGTATGGATCTCTCCTGTCTTCTTGACAAGACACTCAACACCTTCCACCTTACTGACACCTTGACAAATCGCATCAGCAATCTTCTTCGTGTTTCCATAGACGCTCTCGTAGACAATGATTGCAGTCTTCATTTACAGTCGCCACTGCAGAGGTCCCATCCTTTCTCTTATGTACGTTGTTCCACATCGAATCCGCGGCATTACGTGAATCTAAACGCCTAATATAGGGGTTGAGAGACGATTTTCTATCACGTGAGAGGCCTCAGAGCACTGAGGAGACCAGAGGGGTGCTGTGAAGCTTGAATGCAAATACGAGGTGAATTGAGATCACACACTCAAAGACCAAAATTATACTTCTTACTCTTATTCTGACCCTGATGTTAGCACCAATTCAGGTCATGGCCACGGAAGCCCCTGGAACTGTTCCAACCATTGAGAGAGTCACAACCCCCTCAGTAACAAAGACTTGGAGCACACTATCTCTGATATATGACAACCAGTTCCATGACCCTGTCGAGCTGGATGAAGAGATTGAGAACATACATACCTCTGTGCCTGAGCTTGTCGACCTAGAGATTATTGGTGAGAGCTACGAGGGAAGGAACATCACCTGCTTGAGAATCACGAACGAGCAGAACACAGTCCAAAAGGCGAAGACTCTGGTTGTTGCACAACATCATGGACGTGAGCAGATAACTGTCGAGATGGCACTTCGTTTCATGCTTCATCTCCTGAACAACTATGGGGACGATGCTACTATTACCGAATACGTTGACACTCAGGAAATCTTCGTCATACCTACTCTTAATCCCGATGCCCTCGAGGTTGTTGTCAACCAGGGCAATCACTGGCTCAGAAAGAACCTTAGACCCTATGACAATGATGGGGATGGTTTGTTCACTGAGGATGATGTTGAGGATACGGATGGTGATGGGTGGATTTCTAATTTCCTCGTCTATGAAAAGGACTATGAAGCAGAAGTTCCTGATATCAACGATTACGACTGGGAGTGGTATGAAGGTATCGATAATGATGGTGATGGATTAACGAATGAAGATGAAATTGGATTAGTCGACCTCAATCGGAACTATCCAACCTTCTGGGATGATGCCGAAGGTGACCTGCTAATCCCAGAAACACAGGTCTATCATGGATCCGCTCCGTTTTCTGAACCAGAAACACAAGCATTCCGTGATTTCGTACTGAACCATAGATTCGCTATGGCGTACTCTCTGCACTCGGGAATCAACGCAACCTACTTCCTCACTGATGAGTATTATAACTGGCCCTCAGCAGTGAGCGATCTCTTTTTTGATATGACCTTTGATTACGATGAAATCTTACCAGATGGTTTCAATGAGCATCTTGGCTACTTACCATCAACCAGGTCGCTCGATGCTTTGAGTGGAGGTTGGGGTGAATGGATGTACTATGAACGAGGTACAACAGTACCCATCACATTTGAGGTCTATCATAATGGATCCGTTGACACAGAAGAAGCACATGTAATCATCGAGAATAACAGTACACACATCATCCGTGAGTGGGAAGGTATCTATGGCTACTTCAACCCTGTTGAGAGCCACATAAATGCCCTCTGGGATGATATGCTTCCAGCATTTGACTACCTCCTCGAGATGACGCCACGGCTG